>JANDJC010000060.1 GCA_024331045.1 Nitrospira sp. | reverse complement strand
CAAAAACAACCAGAACGAGCGGGGAAACGCACACCAGCCGGGGCGCGGTCTCACGGCATCGGATTGAGATACCTGCGGTGCCGGACGCTCCTGCGCCAGAAAAAAAATGGCCGCCGCCGCCAGCAGCCCCGGCGCCAGGGTCCAGAGAATGACCGTCCGAAACTCGATTCCGCCCCAGACCAACAGGGTAGCGACCAACGGCCCGGCCACGGCGCCCAACATGTCACCGGCCCGTTCGAGCCCATAGGCCCGCCCAAAATAGGAGGGGTTCACGGCATCGGCCAACATCGAGTCCCGAAGCGGCCCGCGAAATCCTCGCCCGATCCAGGCGAGGCTCCTGAGCGACACCAGCGAGGCCAGTCCTCCAACCAAGCCAATGGCGCCGGTCGCGAGCGTGGTGACGAGATAGCCCACGGTCGTCCAAGGTCGTTTGTGTTCGACGTGATGGCCGACCACGCCCCCCGCGAGTTTGGAGAGACTGACCAAGAAGTCCGCGACCCCTTCGATCACCCCCAGCGCGGCGGGGCCCAGTCCGACGGTCGCCAGGTAGAGGGGAAGAACCGCCGTGCACATCTCGTGGCTAAAGTCGGACAGAAAGGTGGCGAGCACGATCCCGACGACGGTGCGGTTGATCCAGGGAAGAGACGTCATTCGCCGATTCCACGCGGAGATCCGCAGCCTATACCGCGCAGGAGCGCAATACATCGATCGGGCGTGCGGGCGGCATAAGTTGCTCGTGATTCATTGACGAGGATCATCGTTGATCGCCGGTGGGCGACACGTCTCTTTGTGAATCTGATTGAAGCCGATCATGAATCCTTCAGGACCGGAGACCTCCAAGCGATCGACCCGGCACTGGTTGCGTGGGATCATGCGCTTGATGCGCAGGGGAAACGGATTCTTTTGCATCCCCTGTTCTATTGATGCAAGCCGGCGGCCGGCTTCTTCCAATTCTCGGTGGATGGTCTCGATGTCCCGCACAAGGAAATTCACCTGCACCCATCCGGTCGGTCTGGGAGTCTTGAGATCCTGACGGACGACGATCAAGACGTGGCGATAACAATAGGCTCTGATGTGATCGACCAGCGGATGGTCCATGCGGAACACCGGTTGCGCGCGGAGAAACAGCTCGAAGAACTGTTCATAGAGCAGGATATTGGCCGTTTCAATCTGCACACTCTCAAAGGATGAGGCTCCATTGGAGGGCGGAGGAAAAGAGAGGCATCGTTCCAATCGAGCGGCCTGCTGGTGATCGGGCTGTCGCTGCCCCTCCAATTCAATGTCAATTGGCTCTGTCTCTTGACCGATGGCTGTCGGTGGTGTCGTGGTGAGCAGAACCGCTCCCACGGCAACAGAAAAGATCGTCCAGAAGATGGGTCTGGTCATCAGACACGGTCCAGACGATGAATCGGCCGGTTCAGCGATCATTGCGGTGAATCAATAGCGTGGATTGATATCCCAACGCAAGTCACACCTCTCACGGAGTTGGGCTGACGGCCGTCGCTGAATTTCACCGTGGAATAATGTGAATGGCCGCGGCCTTGATGGTCGCGGTGATAGGGGAGCCCTGGGTCAATTTCAATTCCTTGACGGCGAGGGGGGTCACCAAGGCGACCAAACGGAATCCGACGTCCACGACGACCCGATCCAGTTGGCCGCTTGGTTGAATCTCGACCACTTGACCGGCCAAATGATTGCGGGCGCTCCCGGCTGCCATCGGCTCACGATCAAGCGCCACGTTTTCGCCGCGAATCGAGACGTAACAAGCCGTGAACCCATCTTCGGGTGAGTCAATGGCGACGATCGTTCGAGCCCCCACTTGTACGTGGACAAGGCCGGCCTCGCGCTGGACCACCTCGCCGGGAACCAGAGTGTCCACCCCGACCAGCGCGGCCACATCCGGATGCGTGGGTCGGGTGAAGACCTCTTGCGGCGATCCGGTTTGCAAGACTCCCCCTTGAGCCATCACCACGACGGAATCGCCGAGGGAGAGCACCTCACTCCAATCGTGGGTGATCAAAATGGCAGGGATTCCGATTTGATGCAGCAGGGCGCGGAGTTCGCCTCTCAGGCGCAACTGCGTCGGCAGATCCAAGGCCGAGAGCGGTTCATCCAGCAAGAGAAGCCGAGGATTTCGTGCCAAGGCGCGCGCCAGTGCCACTCGTTGCTGTTGGCCTCCTGAGAGCGTTTGCGGCTTGCGGCGTTCCAAGCCGGTCAACTGCATTTGCTCAAGCAAGGAGGCGAGCCGTCGTTGTCGCTCGCTTCTGGAGCAGGAGGACATGCCGTAGGCAATGTTCTCCGCGACGGTCAGGTGGGGAAACAAGGCATAGTCTTGGAACACAAACCCCACGGCTCGTCGTTGCGGTGGAACCATGATGCCACGCTCCACGTCGGCCCAGATGTCCCCGTTAAAGATGATCCGACCTTTGGTAAGGCGCTCCAATCCGGCGAGGCAACGCAACACGGTGGTCTTTCCTGAGCCGGAAAGACCGAACAGCACGGCCACGTGGCCGTGATCGACCGGCATGGAGAATTTTGCTCGAATGAGCGGGCCATTAAGATAGGCCTTCTCAATGTCGGCCATGAGTTCAGCCGCCATGGGACCCTCTTGGCTGTTTGCCGAAGACCTCCGGCCATAGGGACCAGACGTTCCGGTTCACGGCATACACGACTGACAGCACGGCGAACGAAAAGATCAGGAGCATTAAGGCGGTCTGTCCTGCGACGTCGAAATTGAACGCTTGGACTTCGTCGTAGATCTCGATGGAAATCGTCCTGGTCACACCTTCGATGTTCCCTCCAACCATGAGCACCACGCCGAACTCGCCGACCGTGTGGGCGAAGCTCAAGACGACTGCCGTCAAAACGCCGGGAAGCGACTGCGGCAGGATCACGCGGAAAAACGTCCCCAGTTTTGAGACGCCCAACGTCCATGAAGCTTCGATCAGCCGAGGATTGACGGCGGAGAATCCGACCGTCAACGGCTGAACGGCGAAGGGAAAACTGTAGAGGCAGGAGGCTATCACCAGTCCTTCGAACGTAAACGGCAAGCGATGGCCGATCACCTGTTCAATGAATCGGCCGAGCCAGCTTTGCGAGCCCAGTCCCACCAACACGTAGTATCCAAGGACGGTGGGCGGCAACACCAACGGAAGAGCCACCACCGCTTCAACGAGGAACTTCCACCGCCACTGTGAGAAGGTGAGCCAGTAGGCGATGGGGATCCCGATCAGCAACAGGATAGTAGCTGTGACGGTTGCCAATTCTAGTGTGGTGGTGACGGTCGTCCAATTCATCAGCATCCTTCCCTACTTGCCGTGGGTAGGTGCTTCTTCCGGCATGTAAAACCCATACCGTTTGAGCACGGCTCGTCCGGCTGGAGCGGACACCCAGTCGGCGAATTGTTTCACTGCGTCAAAAGAACCGTTCTTCTTGGCTGTTTCAAGAATTACGGCTCCTTGTTCCATCCGAGGGTAGGCCGTGAGGGGAATTTCCCAAAAGCGCCCGACTTCTCTCAAGGAGGGGGCCATGGCCAGCGACAGGGCGATGATGCCGATGTCCGCGTTGCCAGACTGAATGAATTGAGCCGTCTGGGCGATATTCTCGCCCAGCACAAATTTTGTTTCGACTTTGTCATAGAGACCGAAATGTTTCATGGCGGCGACGGCTGCCCGTCCATAGGGCGCATGTCTTGGATTGGCGATGGCGATCTTTTTGACTGATGGATCAAGAAGTGCATCGATGCCCGCCTTTTCCACGTCGATGGGTGATTCCTTGGTGACCCACACGACGAGTCGTCCGACGGCATAGGGGAAAATCGTATGGGGGACGGTCAGGTGCGCTTCTTCAAGTTTGCGTGGGAAGTCAATGTCGGCCGAAAAGAAAATCTCAAACGGTGCTCCGTTGGAAATCTGTGAGTAGAAATTGCCCGACGATCCCAACGACAGTTTCACCCGGTGCCCCGTCTTCTGCTCGAACTCGGCAATGATATCCTTGATGGCAAAGTTCAAATCGGCGGCGGCTGCCACCAGAATCTCGGTTGCCAGGGCCTGGCAGGAACCGGCGAACACCGTGACAACCAGTACGGCGCAAGCGATCCATAAAACACAAGAGCGGCTCTGTTTGTTTTGAGGAACGTGCCACATGTCCTATCCCTGTTGCGGTCGCAGTTCGTTACATTCTGACTCGCATCTGGATATAGAAATAATCCGTATCTTTTTCGCCGCCGGCTGGCAGACCGGCGGTGGGGGGGAGTCGCTCAAAGTACGACCCCTTGAACCAATGCCACCAGCCGACGTCGAAGTCCAAATTATTGGAGATGAACCACTGAGCGCGAAGTTCCAGGTCGTGTCCCAAGTTCCTTCCCGAGCCTCCCGTGGTATCCCGCAAACCGGAACTTCCAAAAAAGTCCCTGCTTTCAGCCAAGTACCAGAATCGCTGCTTGATTTGGAGAACCCAGCCCTTGGCCGGGGCCACGATGAGGCGCCAGCCCCCGCCGGTGAGATTGGTTCTGAAAAAGGGGCCGACAATGCCAGTTGGCATGTACTCGAATCGACGAGCTCCGAACAGGGAGTCGAACCGCCGGCTCTTGCCATCGTTCGGATCGCGATCGCCGCTGGCATAATCGCCATGCAGGACGATTCGAGGTGTCCATGCAACGTCAAACGTGTATCCCAGATCAAGATGTTGGAAGTAAGCAAAGTGGTCTTCTCTCCCCTTGGTGCCGAACTGGTAAGTACTTTCTAATTCATAATCGAGTTCTCCTGGCTTGTCGTCCTTGAAGAGGCGAAATCCAATGGTCGAATAGGTACGATGTTCGTTCACGTCGGAAGTTCGCCGATCGTTCAAGCCGAGGTAATAGATATCTCCCTTAAGCCAGGGGAAATAGCGGCTCTCGGCATAGGCGCCCCAAAACGTGTTTTTATGGTTCACGCTGTCCGCACTGTCCAGAAAGCGGGTGACCGGTTCGGTGAAAAACGCTCTCAGCCGCCACGCGCCGTCTTTGGCGAGATACCAATGCACACCGTCGAACGCGTTCGTCGTATTGCGGTAATCGTTTCGTGCGACGAGCCGACGGCGTCCGAAGTCGAGCGTCATGCGACCAACGTGGACGTCGGTCCGCAAGCCGGTCCCGAACAGATTGCGCGCGGTGAGCGATCCGAACAATTGCAGGACATCAAACTCATTGACCGTCGTCGCATTTCGAAAATCTCCCGGGTCTCGGTCCAGGAACGACCGGGCGTCCTGTCCTTCGAACAGAATTCGGAGCGGGCCATTGCCCCCCAATTGAGTCCGCAATCGGGAACGGAGGGCGATCTGGGCATCGGTCCGTCCTCCTCCGGCCGCCGCGCTCCTGTTGACGGGGTGATCCATTGTTTCAAATCTCGTGCGGTTCTCAAACCCCAGGTCTATCCAGTCGGGCATGGTTAGCAGAGTTTTCACATATCGCGACCATTCATGCTCCCGGATTTGAGTGAGGACATCGTCGGCCGGTTCCGTTCGTTTGCCCGGTTTTCGTTTTTCATCAGCCGTGTGGATGATTTCCTCGATCTCGTGCTCGATTTCCTGTTCGAGTTCCCTCACG
This sequence comes from Nitrospira sp., assembly GCA_024331045.1. Lineage (GTDB taxonomy): Bacteria > Nitrospirota > Nitrospiria > Nitrospirales > Nitrospiraceae > Nitrospira_D. The sequence continues at coordinate 7,376 of JANDJC010000060.1, read as the reverse complement.
TTCAGAAGAAGATCGGAGTACCCCACTGGCCGTTCTTTTTTGGCTGGGGATGATGACTCAGTCGTTGATGGGGAAGGTGGCTCGAGGGGGGGCTCCGGAGTTTGCGCACCTCCAATGGTCGGTACCAGTATCATCACGATAGGAAGCGCGCCCGATATTCCAACGTATGCAAATCGGGTCCATCCGTTCATGCCTTTCATGGTGGGGGTGATCTCCTTTCAGCATTCCGATCTTCAATTCAACTATCGGAAGGGTCTGTCTATGTCAGGCGGATCGGAGACAGTGGAGCTTTCCGGTGTCGCTGGTGTCGTAGCCGCCTAAGGATTCGATCTCATGACGAAAGGCCTTGATGGTCAAGGTATCGAACAGATGGCTCAGCGTTGGGTGAGACGTCAAATAAAGCTTCGGCACGACTAGGTCATAGCGAGCTGTTTGAAGAGGAATGAAATCGAGTCCGAACTGCCGAGCCGCAGAGCGGACGCCGATGCCGACGTCGGCCTGATGGGTGGCGACGGCCCGCGCCACCGCAAAATGTGATCGCACGATTTGGTCATAGCCCCGAATCATGGCCGGCGCAATCTCCGCTGCCCGCAATCGTTGATCGAGCAGCAGTCGCGCGCCGGACCCCTCTTCACGGTTGACCAGCGTGACAGTGGGGTTAGCCAGATCGGCAACGGTGCGGATGGATTTGGGATTGCCGGGATGAACCAAGAGCCCTTCTTCCCAGGTGGCAAAGGTGATTACGGCATAGTTGGACCCTTTCAACCACCGTCTTAAAAACGGCAGATTGGATTCGCCGGATACAGGGTCGTAGAGATGAATCCCCGCCACGTGGACTTCACGCCGCTCCAGGGCGTGAAGGGCTGCCCGACTGCCCATCGTCCACCCGACGACGGAGGCGAAGTCTTTCTGGCGCCGGAGATATTCGCCGGCCAGAAAAATGGCCGGATCGCACCCGGCGACCCAAATTTCCCGTTCAATGGCAGGCCGCTCCCGCGCCAGAGTCACGCGCACCGAAGCGCTGGATGAAGGCGATTTCACGTAGCCGTCGGCAGAAACGGTGTAGGGAAGCAACTCGCCCAAATTCTCGACGGGCCGGACGACCACCCGTTTGCCCACCATCGACACCTTGACACGAATCGGCGCCTGTGGCGCGCTGTCCACTGGCATGTGACCCACCATCGTCCCCTCGATTGTCTCCTCCGCAGGAGCCAGGGAAAATAAATCCTCGACGTGGCAACCCAGCGCCGACGCCAATTGAAGCGCCACGCTGGTGGCGGGCAAGTACTGATTGGATTCGATTGCCGAGATGGCCTGCCTGGTGACGCCGGCACGAGCGGCTAATTCAGACTGGGAGAGGCCTTTCCGCTGACGGAAGGACTTGAGATGGTTGACAATGGGGCGTGGGGAGTCAGGGAATCGATCAACGTGTTTCATGGTGTCGTGTATGTAGCAAGCAAATATGTCATTTGTCAAGTATTATTGCGCAATGTTATGTCTCCTCATCGACCGATCAAATCTGGTCTTTTGTGCAAAACCGGATGTTACAGAGAAAAACTCCATACGATCCTCACTGATGGCAGATTGCAGCAGGGGTGATGCATTCCCTGAGCTGCTCGGCGGTTAGTGGATAAGGATGCCAGGGGGACGTCTGAGCGGAACAAGGGAGTGGTCGGCCTGATGGGAACGTGGCACCTGGGCGGAAGCATGAGGCAGGGTCCACCACGGAAAGCGCGAGAAGAGGCGGAGGTGTTGATGCGGCGCTTTAAGCCGACGATTGATAGCCCTGCGGGTTCAACTGCTGCCAGCGCCAGACGTCGGCGCACATGTCGGCGAGGGTCCGCTCGGCTTGCCACCCGAGCAGGGCGGCTGCCTTGGTTGGATCGGCATAACAGACCGCCACGTCGCCAGGACGACGAGAAGCGATCTTGTAGGGGATGGATTTTTCACTCGCTGCCTCGAAAGCCCGCACGACCTCCAATACACTGTATCCCTTCCCGGTTCCCAGGTTGACTGTGAGACAGTCCGTCCTGTTGGCCCAGTGATGAAGCGCTTCCAGAGCCTTCAGGTGGCCAATCGCTAAATCTACGACATGAATATAGTCTCGAATGCCGGTGCCATCCGGCGTCGGATAATCGTTGCCGAAGACATTGAGATGCGGGCGGCGGCCGATGGCGACCTGCGCCACGAAGGGCATCAGGTTGTTCGGGATGCCACGGGGATCTTCGCCGATTAAGCCGCTGTCATGGGCGCCGACCGGGTTGAAGTAACGAAGAATCGCGATGCGCCATGCACCATCCCCTCGCTGAAGATCGCGCAACATGTGCTCGATGGTGAGTTTGGTCTGGCCGTAGGGATTGGTCGCGGAGAGCGGATGATCCTCCGTCAGCGGCAATCGTTGGGGATTGCCGTACACCGTTGCCGAGGAACTGAACACCAACGTCTTGACGCTGACCGTGTTCATTGCCTCCAGCAGACGAAGCGAGCCCGCGACATTGTTGTCATAGTAGGCAAGTGGGCGCTCGACCGATTCGCCGACCGCCTTGAGACCGGCGAAGTGGATCACTGCCTGGGCACCGCTTTCGCGCAGGGCGGTCACCAGAGCGTTTTGATCTCGGACATCGCCGTGGATGGAACGCAACGACTTTCCCGTGATTCGTTGTACACGTTTCAGCGCTTCGGGGTGGCTATTGCTGAAATTGTCAAACACCGTGACGTCATAGCCGGCCCGGAGCAGTTCGACACAGGTGTGTGATCCAATATAGCCGGCGCCGCCGGTCACCAGAATCATCATGGGGGCCTTGAGCTTGAAGAAACCCTGTAGTGCTCTTGACGGTCAGGGTAGCAGATCTTCTGGCTTGGTCAAGTAGGGAAACGGTCCCGACCGTTTGGTTCACTGACCATTGGTGAAGTTCGCTTGTCGCCAGGCTTCATACACCATGATGGCTACAACGTTGGATAAATTGAGATTGCGGCTGCCTTTTACCATGGGGAGGCGCACGCGGGAGGGGGGAGGGATCGTTTCTAGGATCTCGTCGGGCAATCCTTTGCTTTCCGGGCCAAAAAGAAATGCATCGCCAATGCGATAGGGGATCAGATCGTACCGTTGTGTACCGCGGACAGAGAGGGCAAAGAGGCGGCGGTCGGCAAAGTGGGCCTTGCAATCGTCCCACGACCGATAAATGACCATAGTGGAATATTCCCGATAATCGAGCCCAGCACGGCGTAGCCGTTGGTCGTCGAGTTGAAATCCCAATGGCCTCACCAAATGCAGCCGTGCGCCGGTATTGGCGCAGAGTCGAATGATGTTTCCCGTGTTGGAGGGAATTTCAGGCTGATAGAGGATAATGTCAAACATGGTTCCCGTGGCTATCGCTCGCGGAAAGCATCCGACACTATAACATGGGGGAGGATCTGCATGGCCGGCAGTTGCCCTTGTTGATCGTGGGAGCGGTTTCCGGGGACATGCTCGCGCACTTGATTTCTCGTCAGCTCGGCTTCTTGGTATAGTGAACGCGAGAAAGGACCGTGGTGGTTCATGAACAGAGGGGGAGTTCGATCACATATGACATGGTCGGCAAGAGCCAAATGGCGCAAAGTAGGGTTAGTTGGAGGTCTTAGCCTTTTGATGCTGATGGGAACGCAGGGGCTAGCACACGATGTAACTGGCCTCTCTGAGAAACAGGTGGCGCAGGATGCTCAATTGGCGTGGGAGAGTGGAGCCGTCTTGGCTGCGCTCGAATTGTTGGACCAAGGTCTTCATGCCTATCCCCGGTCTTCTCGCTTACACAAGCTGCGGGGCGATATTCTGGCGACATTCCGAGGGCCAGAGGAGGCGGTTCGCGAATATGAGTTGGCTCTGGCTGCGGATCCTGGCTCGCTGACAACGCGGTGGGCCAAATGGAGCGTGTTGGTTTGGTGGGGGCGGGAAGAGGAAGCGATCGAAGAGCTGCGTCGCATTGCGCGACAGGACAATCGCAACCCTCTGGTGCATCTGCGATTGGCTCAGGAGCTCCGCAAAGTCGATCGCCTTGAGGAATCGCTCGAAGCCTATCAACGGGCTGTTGAGTTGGCGCCGGATTTGTTGGATTGGCGTTTGGCGCTGGCTCGAGCCCGCTTTGACGTGCTGGATTATGCCGGCGCAGAAGCCGAAATCCGCTCTGTGCTCGAACGGGCAGAGCCCGGCTCTCCCCTGGAGTTGAACGCTAGGAATCAATTGGCTCAGCTTCATGAATCGATAGAACGGGGTCGGCGGTTTACGCCTGTTTTGACTCCGGGGACGACGGCTGCGCAGTTAAAGGAGTGGGCTGCCCTGCGCGTCGAGGCGTGGAAGCTATTTGCCGCCGGCCGGTATCAAGAGGCTGAGCCTCTCTACAGAAAGATGGTGGCCCTGAATCCTCGCGACTCCCTGGCTACCCGCCACCTGGGCATTGTGTTGATGCAACTGGGACGATGCGAGGAGGCGTTGACTGTTTTCGGAAGCGTGTTCGGTTTAGATGCCGACGAAGAGGATTATGCGGATGTCACCTTCCGAATGGGACAGTGCCTGGTGGAACTTAAGCGGTGGGAAGAGGCGTTCGTGCATTTTCAAATGTTGTATGACGCGGCGGTTGAATTTGAGGAAGCAAACAAAGACGTAGCCCTTCCTGGTGGGATGCGGGTCCTTTCCAAGGAGAAACTGGCTAAATGGCTTGACAAAGTGCGGCCTCATTTGCCGGATTCGGTCGAACTGCAAAGCAAGTCCATGCAGGGGGGAGAGATGCTTCTCGATCATCCAGGTTCAGAACCATCCGACGAAGAATTGTACGCCAAGGCCGTTGAACAGGTTGTACCTCAGAATGTGATGGATGGAGGGAGTTCGTTGATGGGGCGCGACGCTGATTTCAGCTGGTTTCGCTTCGTCATTCCAGCTGAAAAGGTCGTGCGGGATGATTTCCCCACCGGGGCCCATGACTTTATTCCCTTAAATCCCGGCGATACGTTTTCAACAACGCAGCCGGAGATTTATTTGGTCTTCGGGCTCGTGTCGTCTTCCTACGATGCCGTATCCCTGGCCGCGCAGTGCGCAGTAGAATCGGTGGATCCACGTATGGGACGCCGGGTTGTCGCGCAAGATCGAGTGATGACCGCAACCAATGACCAGTCAGGATACTTCTTGCTGGCCCGTCCTCCAAGCGGCTGGGATCCCGGTCTCTATCGCTGCGGGCTTTACGCCGGTGAATGGCCCAGCGCCTATTCGCTGGTTGATGAGGTTCGGTTCCGGATTGTGGAACAATCTCAGTCTGCACGGTCTTCTCCAGGTGTAAGGGCTCAGCCTTCCTTTTGGGGTGAGACAAACATCTCAGCTAATGGGAGTGGAGGTATTCACAGGTGGAGCCCTGTGACACTGATCACAGCGATCGGCCATTATTATTCGAGGAAGTAGGAAGAGGTGAACTGGCTGTGGGCGTCAGTGTTGGAGGTGAGAGGAAGTGACCATAAGTCAGAGGGTGTCTTTCCAACCACTGATTCCCTTCACGCAGCAGGTGAAGGATATAACGGGGAAGCAGGCGACTTGTATGTCGAGCATCAGGGCAGCGGCCATCTCGATCGGGGTCACGACCTGCACGGTGAGGGGATTGTGTGTCATGACGTGGTGAGCCCATTTATTGAGCGTCGCACGATCATGTTCCGTTCCTGACCGGGTTTCCATGGTGGGGCTGATGGCCTCAAATGATCATGATTGGAAATGATGCCGACAAGTATGCCGTGTTCGACGACCAGTAGGCGATAATCGGGATGGTCTTGAAGCAACTGCTAGGTGATGCCGAGGTCACCCATCGAGGCGGTCACGCTGTGGATGAGCATAAAGGCGTTCTCGCTCATTGCCATGAGGAGTGTGAGCGCAGTCATTTTCATGGGTACAGACTGTTTGCGGTGAATCCTCAGCGAACCAACGGAAATTCTTGAGCGGCGTCCTCGGAATGTCGGACGGACAGGGATTCGTGATGGGCAGGGAAGGGGATGGAAGACATTTTGCAGATGGAAGACCCCTTCCCTTCCGAGGTGAAGATATGACCGTGACAGGCGGTCTTACTTGACGATGATCTCGACCCGTCGGTTTTGCGCTCGTCCCGCTTCAGTGTCGTTTGAAGCGACCGGTTGAGTGTCGGCATGGCCGACCGTCGTCACGGAGGTCAGTCCTCCTTCCGCCAGCGCCCTGGCCGCGCTGGCAGCCCGTGCTTCCGACAGTTCTTGGTTCGAGGGGAATTTCTTCTTCAAGGTGCTCCGGATGGGCCTATTGTCCGTGTGTCCTGCAACGGACACCGAATACTCCGGGTAGTCTTTCAATACCTCGCCGACCTTCTTGAGCGCTTCAACGCCGCCCGGCTTGAGCTGGTCTTGGCCGGAGCCGAACAGGTAATTGGACGCCAAATTGATCAGCAGCCGTTCGCTGTTGAGATCGATCGAGATGTCACCCTTTGCAATGTGTGGCCTGAGCGCCCTGACGAGCCCTTGTCGTGCGCTTTCGAGTTTGGCGGCTGGGGGAGGTGCGACTTGCGCGGCCCGCGCCTCGGCCAATTGCCGCTCGAGATCCGCGATCCGTTGGTTAGCCGCCGCCAATTCCGCCGCCAGCCGATCTCTGTCGCTCTGCGCGGATGTAAGCTGGGATGCCAGTCGATCCCGATCCCCGCTGCCGGAACGAAGCGCCGCGAGTTCCCGATCTCGGTCTGCCACTTGTCGTTCCAGATCGCTCACTCGACTGCTCAACGTGCCGTTTTGACGCCGCGCCGCGTCCAGTTCATCGGCCAGTCGTCGTCGCTCTCGCTCAAGAGCGGCCAGGCGGGCGGCTGTTTCATCAACGGCCGCCGCCTTGACGGCGGACGGACATCCGCTCTCTTGGACGTACCCATACCATCGGTCAATGCAAACGGTCGGTTGCTTGATATAGGAAGAACAGCCGATGAGGGTCACCAAGCCCATCGCCACAAATCCCGCAGAGCGTGTCTTCATAATAGCCTCCTTGTTTGGGTAAGGATCGTGCGCAGTGTCATCGAGAATTCCGCTGATCTGAGCCAGGGGTCATTGCAGACCGGATTGACGGCTCTTGAGCAAGTCTCTGATTTCCATCAATAACTTTTCCTCGTTGGTCGGCTCCGGTGGGGCGGGTGGAGGTGGAGGAGGCGCCTCGCGCTTAAACCGGTTGATCTGTTTGACCACCATGAAAATCGCAAACGCGATGATCAGAAAGTCAAAGACGCTTTGTAAGAAGACGCCGTAGTTGAGGGTCGGAGCTCCGGCGGCCTTGGCCGCCACCAGCGAGGGGTAGGACGTATCGGACAGGTTGATGAAGAGGCTTGAGAAATCGACCTTGCCAAGGATCAAGCCCAACGGCG
>JANDJC010000059.1 GCA_024331045.1 Nitrospira sp. | reverse complement strand
TGGTTATTTAGGAGCGGATGCAGTGACGGGGGTGGTGCAGCTTAATCCGGGGGTAGAGATGGTGATGCCGGGGGACAATGTGAGCATTACGGCGGAGTTGATCAGTCCGATTGCGATGGATCAGGGGCTGCGGTTTGCCATTCGAGAGGGCGGCAAAACCGTCGGCTCCGGCGTCGTCACCGAAATCCTGGCGTGAGGAGCTCGATGCCTCTCTTATGAGTGAAGGAGCGGGATGTGAAGGCCGATCAGCGAATTCGAATCAGGTTGCGGGGATTTGATTATCGGGTGTTGGATCAGTCCGTCATGGAAATTGTGGAGACGGTCAAGCGGAGCGGAGCCCGGGTGGTAGGGCCGATCCCGCTTCCCACCAAAATAGAAAAAATCACCGTTCAGCGATCGACGCACGCCGATAAAAAATCGCGCGAGCAGTTCGAGATCCGGACGCATAAGCGGCTGGTTGATATCATGCAACCGACACCCGAGACAATGGATTCATTGTTGAAATTGAATTTGGCGGCGGGTGTGGATGTGGAGATCAAGGCGTAAACGCGAGTGAAATTCTTGTTCGACGGCGGAGAGAGATGACAAACGGATTGTTGGGGAAAAAATTGGGTATGACGCAGGTGTTTGACGACAGCCGTCTGACTCCTGTGACGGTGATCGAGGCCGGTCCTTGCCGGGTCGTAATGGTCAAGACAGTGGAGCGGGATGGGTATGAGGCTGTTCAACTGTCATTTGGCGAGGTGAAAGAGCGAAAACTGTCTAAGCCGGAGCTTGGTCATCTCAGGAAACATCAGGCTCCTCCGAGTCGAATACTTCGGGAGTTCAAAAAAGAGGGGGATGTGACAGCTGGACAAACGGTGACGGTTGATATCTTCAAGAAAGGTGATTGGGTTGATGTGATCGGCATTTCCAAGGGGAAAGGCTATCAGGGGGTGGTTCGCCGTCACCATTATGCCGGAGGTCCTGAGTCACATGGTTCTATGTTTCATCGGCATCCTGGATCAATCGGGTCTAGTTCGTTCCCCTCTCGCGTGTGGAAGGGGAAAACGTTGCCGGGCCATATGGGAGCCGAGCGCGTGACGGTGCAGCACCTCAAGGTAGTTGAGGCTCGTCCGGCCGAGAATCTCCTGTTCGTAAGGGGGGCGGTTCCTGGCGCCTCGAACGGGATCGTGATCATTAAAAAATCCAAAAAGAGATAAGGTATGCCGACGGTTGACGTTGTTGATTTTCAGAATGCCAAAGTAGGGACCATTGACCTTCCCCCTCACGTGTTCGGATGTGAGCCTCGCGTGGAATTGGTGCATGAGGCGGTGGTGATGCAGCGTGCCTGTGAACGGCAAGGGACCGCCTCTACTCGCCGGCGTGGAGAGGTGAGCGGTTCGGGCAAGAAGCCATGGCGGCAGAAACATACGGGTCGTGCCAGAGCTGGTTCTCTCCGTTCGCCTCTGTGGCGTCATGGGGGAACGGTGTTTGGACCAAAGCCGCGCAGCTATGCCTACTCCATGCCAAGGAGAAAGTACAGGGCCGCGCTGCAAAGCGCGTTATCTGCCAAGGTTGCGGAGGGGCGACTAGTGGTATTGGCGGATTCTGCTCCGGGAATGCCCAAGACGAAGTGGCTGGCAGGGGTGTTGGATCGACTAAGGAACGGACAGCACGCGCTCATTGTTGCGGGTGAGGAGCGGATCGAGTTTCTAAGAGCCGCACAAAACTTGCCGGATGTAACAGTGGTGACCGTAGAAGGGTTGAACGTGTATGACGTTGTGCGAGCAGGGGTGGTGGTGCTTCTTCAGGGTGAGGTCGCGCACATTCAAGAGGTGTGGTCGTGAAAGTCGGCGTGCATGACGTATTGATCCAGCCGTTGTTGACGGAAAAAATCACGACGCTTCGCGAGAAGACGAACGCAGTAGGCTTCATGGTTCATCCTCAAGCGAATCGGATTCAAATTAAACAAGCGGTCGAGGCGCTTCTCAAGGTCAAGGTTGAGAAGGTGAATGTGTTGAACGTCCGAGGAAAGGTGAAGCGGCTGGGGCGATTTTCCGGAAAGCGGCCGGATTGGAAGAAGGCGTTCGTGACTCTGAAAAAAGGCGAGAAACTTGAACTGTACGAAAGCGCCTGAGGGGCGTTTTGTCAAGATTGAGAGTCATCAAGCATGGCATTGAAAATGTATAGGCCGACCTCACCAGGTCGGCGGGGAATGACGACGGTTTCGACGGAGGAGCTGACCAAGAAAAAACCCGAAAAGTCGCTCACACATTTTCATGTGCGAAGCGGCGGACGAAATAATGATGGAAGGATGACCGTTCGCTTTCGAGGCGGCGGCCATAAACGGCTGTATCGAGTTATTGATTTCCATCGGGAGAAGGTCGGCGTCCCTGCGCGTGTCGAGGCGATTGAGTATGATCCGAACCGCTCGGCCCGCATTGCATTGCTGAAGTACAAAGATGGGGAGAAACGTTACATCTTGGCTCCGATTGGACTCAAAATTCATGATGAAGTGGTGTCGGGGCCGGAGGCGGAGATCCGTCCCGGCAATGCGCTGCCGTTGGCCAATATGCCGCTGGGGACCACGGTCCATAACATCGAGTTAAAACCGGGAAAGGGTGGGCAGTTGATTCGGAGCGCCGGTGGATTTGCTCAGGTGATGGGCCGTGACGGTGACTATGTGCAGGTGCGGCTTAAGTCAGGTGAGATGAGGAGGATTCTGGGGCGCTGCATGGCGACCGTGGGGCAGGTGGGCAACGTTGATCACGAGAATATCTCTATTGGCAAGGCTGGGCGGAGTCGATGGAAGGGGCGGCGTCCGCATGTCCGCGGCGTGGTCATGAACCCCGTCGATCATCCTCATGGCGGAGGCGAAGGCAAGTCGGGGCAGGGTAATCCGCACCCGGTCTCGCCGTGGGGGATGCCGACCAAGGGATACAAAACCCGTCACAATAAGAGGACCGATAAGTTCATTCTTTCGAGGAGAAAGTCAGGAGTCCGCAATGCCTAGGTCAGTCAGCAAAGGAGCGTTCGTCGATGCTCATCTGCTCAAGAAAGTTGAGCAGATGAACCAAGTGAAGGACCGGAAGCTGATCAAAACGTGGTCGCGGCGATCAACCATTGTGCCCGAGATGATCGGTCACACATTCGCTGTTCATAACGGCAAGAAATTTATTCCGGTCTTTATCACAGAAAACATGGTGGGACACAAGCTGGGAGAGTTCGCTCCGACACGGTTTTTTAAAGGCCATGGACAGGCCAAGAGCGAAAAGGCGGTTCCACTGAAATAAAAGAAAGGCCGTCGTACGAGGCGTCCGAGGAGTTGGATTGGCAACATGAAAGAAGCACAGGCGATCCTGCGATTTGTCCGGGTGGCCCCACGAAAGGCCAAGCCTATTATCGACATGATTCGGGGGCAACAAGTCCCCATGGCGTTGGCCATGTTGAAACATACGCCACGCTATGCGGCGCGGGTGGTGGAAAAAGTGCTCCGTTCCGCTGTTGCAAATGCGGAACAAAAAGAGCTGGGGGACAGCGAGTCAATGGTGGTTTCTAAGGCATTCGTCAACTGTGGACCGATCTACAAGCGAGCCAGACCTAGGTCCATGGGACGCGCCAATGCCATCCACAAACGGACCAGCCACATTACGGTGGTGGTGGCAGCCCCGCCGGTTCATGGTCGGCGGACATAGGCGTTTACCAAGAGGTTCTCACTGAGGCATAGAACATGGGGCAGAAAACCAATCCAATAGGCTATCGGCTCGGCTACAACTATACGTGGAGTTCTCGCTGGTACGCAGACCGCGATTACGCCAAGCTGTTGCACCAGGACATTAAGATTCGGCAGATGGTAAAGGCTCGTCTTTACCATGCCGGCGTATCGAAGGTTGAAATTGAACGGTCTGGTGATCAAACCAGGGTCATTATTCATACCGCACGACCGGGAATCATTATTGGCCGCAAGGGGGCGGAGGTCGATAAGCTGAAGGCTGACTTAGAAAAGCAATATGGCAGTCAAGTCTATATCACGGTCAAGGAGATCAAAAAGCCGGAGCTTGATGCACAACTGGTGAGTGAAAACGTGGCAGCGCAATTGGAGAAACGGGTGGCATTCCGACGAGCGATGAAGCGAAGCGTTCAGTCGGCGTTGCGGCTGGGTGCGCAAGGGATCAAGATCATGGTGGCTGGTCGATTGGGTGGCGCGGAAATCGCCCGAACCGAGTGGTATCGAGAGGGTCGGGTGCCCCTCCACACGCTACGGGCTGACATTGATTACGGCTTTGCAGAAGCGCGAACGACCATGGGCCAGATCGGCGTGAAGACCTGGATCTACAAGGGGGAATTGCTCCCGCCTCAACCGGTCAAGCCTGAATCAGCTCTCGAGCGAAGACTCGTGTAAGGAGAAGAACTGTGCTGGCGCCCAAGAAAGTCAAGTTTCGAAAAATGCAGAAGGGCCGCATGAAGGGCAAAGCCTATCGGGGAGGGCAGATCACGTTTGGACAGTTCGGTCTCAAGGCGCTGGAGCCAGGGTGGGTAACCAGTCGCCAAATTGAAGCGGCGAGGATCGCGATCACTCGTTATGTCAAGCGTGGCGGGCAGGTCTGGACGCGTATTTTCCCCGATAAGCCGATCACCAAAAAACCGGCCGAAACCCGTATGGGCAAGGGGAAGGGGAATCCTGAGTATTGGGTGGCGGTCGTGAAGCCTGGCCGTATTTTGTACGAAATGGATGGAGTCACTCCCGAAGTTGCGCGGGAAGCGTTTCGTCTGGCGTCGTACAAACTGCCGGTGGCGACCAAAGTGGTGGTTCGAGGGGAGATGGCATCGTAGGAGCGATGGACGGAGAGGGCGGCCATGGCGCAGGATCTGAAAGACCTTCGTCAGCTCAACGAGGTTGAGCTGGCACAAAAGGAGAAGCAATTGCGGCAGGAGTTGTTTACATTGCGGTTTCAATTTGGAACGGGTCGTCTTGAAAATCCCATGCTGATCCGAAAGACGAAACGCAATATTGCCAGGGTGAAAACTCTGCTGCAGGAACTAAGCGGGAAGGCGGGCAAGGGCGAAGGGTCGTGATTATGGGCAAGGATATGGTGAAAAAGCGCGAGTGGGTGGGGCGGGTCCTCAGCAATAAGATGGATAAAACGGTGGTGGTGGCGGTCGAACGGTCGGTAGCGCACCCCATTTATAAAAAGGTCTGTCGACGAATCACCAAACTCAAGGCCCATGATGAACAGAATGCATGCCAGATCGGTGACCGGGTTCGGATTAGAGAAACCCGTCCTATCAGCAAGGAAAAGCACTGGCGCGTTGTCGAGATTTTAGGAAAATCCGAACGGCGGGGACAAAGCTAAGCAACACGTACTGAGTGGTAGAAGGCCATGATTCAGAATTATACCTACATGGAAGTGGCAGATAATTCCGGAGCGAAGCAGGCAATGTGCTTCCATGTCTTCGGGGGCACCAAGCGACGTTATGCCTCGTTGGGCGACGTCGTGGTTGTTACCGTTAAGGAAGCGATTCCCCAGGCCAGCGTGAAAAAGGGGGATATCAGCCGGGCAGTGATTGTCAGAACCGCAAAGGAAGTTCGTCGGGAGGACGGCTCCTATATCAGGTTTGATCGGAATGCGTGCGTCTTGATCAATAAAGAGGGCGAGCCCATCGGGACTCGTATCTTTGGTCCAGTGGCGCGCGAATTGAGGTGGAAAAAGTTCATGAAGATTATTTCTCTGGCCCCTGAAGTCTTGTAGGGCCGTTGAGCGAGGACACCGTGCAAGCCCTTCGAAAAAGCAAGATTAAAAAAGGCGATACCGTGGTGGTGATTGCGGGGCGGGACAGGGGAAAGAGCGGGAAAGTTCTGTCCGTAGACCTGAAAGCCGGATGTGTCACCGTCGAAAAACTCAATATCATCAAGCGGCACACCAAACCAAATCAAAAGCTCAAGCAGGGAGGGATCCTTGAGCGAGAAGCTCCGCTCCCCCTTTCAAAAGTGATGTTGCTGTGTCCGGTGACGCAGAAACCAACCAGGGTGGGCATCCGTCGCCTGGAGGATGGTCGGCGTGTGCGGTTTAGTAAGAAATCAAACGAAACGATCGAGTGAGCGGAGCAGGGAGCATGGCAAAAGCGCAGAAGGCTTCAACAGGGAAGCAGACAGGCAAGAAGGCGCCGTCCCAAGAAAATCGGCAAGCCGTTCAACTAGATGAGGGTAGCGAGGAGTCGAAGTTCCGGCCTCGTCTCCTTGACATGTATCGCGAGAAGGTGGTGCCTGCTCTGATGAAGGAGTTTCACTACACGAACATTATGCAGGTCCCTAAACTTGAGTGCATTGTCTTGAACGTCGGCATGGGGGAGGCGCTTCAAAATGTCAAGTTGCTGGAAAGCGCTGTTGCAGAATTGGGAGCCATCACGGGGCAAAAACCGGTGGTGACCAGAGCGAAGAAGGCCATCGCCGGGTTTAAACTGCGACAGGGGTTACCAATCGGCGCCAAGGTGACCCTTCGGAGCCGTCGGATGTATGAGTTCTTCGATCGTCTGGTCACGTTGGCCTTGCCCCGCATTCGGGATTTTCGAGGGCTTTCTCCCAAATCATTCGATGGTCGGGGGAATTATACGTTTGGACTGAAAGAGCAACTGATTTTCCCGGAGATCAAATACGACGATATTGCTTCGATTCATGGAATGGATGTCACAATCGTGACGACGGCCAAGACCAATGAGGAAGGGAAGGCATTATTGAAACACTTGGGGATGCCCTTCCGCGCCTGATGCGGCATGGCTGATACGGTCATGATATCGAAGGAAAGGAAGCGGACTCGTGGACATGTCCATCTCGTCGTAATGGAAAGGAGTCGGTGTGGCAAGGCTAGCGTTAATAAACAAAGCGGCCGCAGAGCCGAAATTCCCTTGTCGGAAATATAATCGTTGTAAGGTGTGCGGACGGGTGAGAGGGTATTTGCGACGATTTCAGATGTGCCGTATCTGTTTCCGCTTTCTGAGCTTGCGGGGAGAAATCCCCGGTGTTCGGAAATCCAGTTGGTAAAAGAAGGCGGCAGCGATTGTCCGGAATGGCGAAGGAAGACCAATGTTGACCGATCCTATCAGTGATCTGCTCGTCAGGTTGCGCAACGGTGCACAACGGGGACATGAAACGGTTGTTATCCCGGCTTCGAAGCTCAAGCGCGCGATTTTAGAGATCTTACAGAAAGAAGGCTATATTGACGGAGTGGAGGAGAGTACGAGCGACGGCCATCCTGTTTTCATCGTCAAGTTACGCTATATCGCGGAAGGGCGTCCCATGATTACGGGAATGGTACGGATCAGCAAGCCAGGTCGTCGTGTCTATGTGGGCAGCAAGGAGATTCCGAGGGTCAAAAGCGGCCTTGGTCTCTCGATTCTTTCCACCTCCAAAGGTGTCATGACTGACCGAGAGTCGAGACAACAGCGGGTTGGGGGAGAAGTTCTGTGCGCCGTGTGGTAGGCGGGGAGCGGTGTAAGGCAAAGGGGCAGTGGGCATCATGTCACGAGTAGGAAGAAAACCGATCGCAATTCCTGGCGGGGTGGAAGTCAAAGTTGACGGAACGAAGGTCTCCGTGAAAGGCCCCTTGGGAAAGTTAGACTGGTTGTTGGCGCCGGGCATCTCGGTGGTCGTGGAGGATGGCAAGGTATTAGTGAATCGAACGGGCGACGACAGGGAACTGCGCGCGATGCACGGGCTGGTTCGCGCGGAAGTGAATAACATGATTCAGGGAGTGACCAAAGGGTACGAACGTTCCCTGGAAATTACAGGGGTCGGCTATAAGGCACAAATTCAGGGGCGCACGATGAGTTTCAACGTCGGCTACATCAATCCAGTTCTCTACGAAATTCCTGCTGGAGTTGATGTAAAGGTGGACAAGCAGACACTCATCACGGTCAAGGGGGTTGACAAGCGGTTAGTCGGTCAGGTGGCGGCTGATTTGCGGGCCATCAAACCTCCCGATGTCTACAAACAGAAGGGCATTCGTTATTCGGGCGAGCGGCTGAGAAAGAAAGAGGGTAAGACTGGGAAGTAGAGGGTGAGCATGAATCGAGCGCGGAAAGTTGAACAGCTTGAGCGGCGGCGCAGACGGATTAGAAAGGTGATTGTTGGGACGGCTGAGCGGCCTCGGCTCAACGTGTTTCGTAGCAATGCGCACATTTATGCCCAAGTCATCAATGATCTGGAAGGCAAAACGCTGGCGGCGGCATCCTCGCTTGACAAGTCATTGAGGACGTCGCTCAAATCGACCGGCAATATCGAAGCGGCCAAAGCGGTGGGAAAATTGGTGGCGGAGCGGGCCAAGGCCGTCAATGTCACGGCCGTGGTGTTTGATCGCGGTGGGAGGATATACCATGGCAGGATCAAAGCCCTTGCCGATGCGGCCCGTGAAGGAGGGCTCCAATTTTAGTGTGCATTTTATGGGGAGGGAGCTAGGCCCAGCTTGAATTCTGGACTAAGGGAGAAAAAGCGTGCGAGTTAATCCTGATGAACTGAGTCTCAAAGACAAAGTCGTTTTCATCAATCGTGTCGCGAAAGTCGTCAAGGGAGGAAAGCGGTTCAACTTCTGCGCACTGGTCGTTGTTGGCGATGGCCATGGGTGGGTCGGGGTTGGCAAAGGAAAGGCCGCGGAAGTGCCTGCGGCCATTTCGAAAGCCGTTGAACAGGCCAAGAAGCACCTGATTCGCGTGCCGCTTAAAGGCAATTCGATCCCCCACGAAGTGCACGGTCTTTTTGGGGGAGAGCATGTGTTGCTCAAGCCAGCGGCGGACGGAACGGGGATCATCGCCGGCGGAGCTGTCCGTGCGGTTGTGGAGTTGGTAGGTGCTCATAACGTCATTGCAAAGACATTGGGGCGGGGCAATCCGTTTAACGCGGTTCGTGCGACGGTGAATGGTCTTATGCAGCTCAGAAGTCCCGAAGAGGTGCTTCGTCTACGGAGACGAGTAAATGAGCCGCAGGAAGAAAGGGCGGTGGTCTGAGGCATGGATAGTGGGGCAACAAAGGAGAAATGTTCCGGTTTGCAGGGAGTGCGTGTGACGTTGAAACGCAGTCCGATTGGAACGCCCCAGCGCCATCGGCTGGTGCTGCGAAGTCTCGGACTCCGGCGTATTCGACAGAGTGTTATCCATCCCGATACGCCTCAGGTCAGAGGGATGATCAGAAAAGTCAGCTACCTGGTGGAGGTCGGTGACGTATGAATCTTCATGAGTTGAAACCCCCGAAAGGATCAAAAAAACGACCAAAGCGCATCGGTCGTGGACCAGGGTCGGGGCACGGGAAAACCGCCACCAAGGGTCACAAGGGGTTGCTGGCGCGGTCGGGTGGTGGGAAGCGGCCTGGCTTTGAGGGAGGGCAGATGCCCTTGGTGCGACGTCTTCCCAAGTTCGGCTTCTTCAATCCCTTCCGAACCGAGTATGCTATCGTCAACGTGAAAAGTTTGGCGTCATTCACCGGGACGGAACCCATCACCCCGCAAGCGTTGGTGGACGCGGGGCTCGTGAAACGAAAGACGCTGCCGATCAAGATCCTCGGTCACGGCGAAATCAGCAAGCCGGTCGTTGTTCAGGCCCACAAGTTCAGCAAATCCGCGGAAGCCAAGATTCAGGCGGCTGGAGGGAGAGTCGAGGTCATCGGCAGTGTTTGAGCGGCTCCTGACCAGTTTACAAAACATTTTTAAAATTCCCGAGTTGCGCACGCGCGTGCTGTTCACGCTCGGCATGCTCGTGGTGTACCGCGTCGGTGCTCACATTCCCACCCCCGGTATCAATGGGGATGCACTGGCAGAATTTCTACAGAAGCAGGGTGGCTCGCTTCTTGGGTTCTTGGATATTTTTTCCGGAGGCTCGCTGTCCCGACTGACGATTTTTGCCTTGGGCATCATGCCCTATATCAGCGCCTCCATCATTCTTCAGTTGTTGACCGTCGTGGTTCCACATCTGTCCAAGCTGGCCAAGGAAGGCGAGCGAGGTCGAAAGAAGATCATTCAATATACGAGGTTTGGCACTATTGGCATTGCCTTGATCCAAGGATTCGGCATCGCGATCGGACTCGAACAAATGAATGAGGGGGCCTTCGTGCTCAATGCCGGATGGGGGTTTCGACTGATGACGGTCATTACCCTGACGGCGGGCACCGCGTTTCTTATGTGGCTTGGTGAACAAATCACCGAGCGAGGGGTTGGCAATGGCATTTCCTTGATCATCTTTGCTGGTATTGTGGCGAGATTGCCGGCAGCGGTGGCGCAAACATTCGATTTGTACCGCGTCGGACAACTCAGCCTTATTTTGCTGGTGGCGTTGGCCGTCTTGATGATCGCCGTGGTGGCGGCGATTGTCTTCCTAGAAAGTGGAAGGCGAAAAATCCCGGTTCAATATGCCAAGCGGGTCATCGGACGGCGTGTGTATGGCGGGCAACACACACACATTCCCTTGAAGATCAATACAGCCGGCGTCATTCCCCCCATTTTCGCGTCGTCGATCATTGCGTTCCCGGCCACCATTGCGGGGTTTTTTGAGACTCCCTGGGTCAAGGCGATTGGGACCCATTTGTCACCGGGGTCGGTGGTGTACACGTTGATGTATGTGGGATTGATCATCTTCTTTTGTTTTTTCTATACCGCCGTCGTGTTGAACCCCGTGGACATGGCTGACAACATGAAGAAATACGGAGGATTTATCCCCGGTATTCGACCGGGGCAGCGCACCTCCGACTATATCTATAATGTGTTGACAAAGATCACCTTTGTGGGGGCGATTTATCTGGCGATTGTGTGCGTCATTCCTGAGCTGTTGATCTATAAGTTGAACGTTCCCTTTTATTTTGGGGGCACTTCTCTCCTCATCGTCATTGGCGTGGGCTTAGATACTGCCCAGCAGATCGAATCACACATGCTGATGCGTAATTATGAAGGGTTCTTGGGGAAGGGGATGGCCCCGCTGAGGGGGAGAAGTGGTTGAGGGGACGATGAACCTTGTATTTTTAGGGGCACCGGGAGTGGGGAAGGGAACGCAAGCTGATCGCCTTGCGGCACAATATGGCATGAGAAAAATCTCCACCGGAGATTTGCTCAGGGAGGCGGTGCGGAATGGAACCGAGCTGGGGCGGCAGGCCAAAGCTTATATGGATCGAGGACAACTGGTTCCGGATGCGGTGGTGATTGGTCTGGTGAAGGAGACTTTGGCCAAGACTGGTGACGGGTCCGGCTTTATTCTTGATGGGTTTCCGAGAACGGTTCCCCAAGCGCAAGCCCTAGAGCAGGTGCTTGAGGCGCAAGGCATCCGGTTGCATTGTGTGATCAACTTTCGTGTCTCTCGAGAGGAGATCGTGAGACGATTGAGCGGCCGACGGAGTTGTCCGAACTGTCAGGCCACATACCATGTTCAGTTTTCCCCCTCACAGCGGGGAGAGCGGTGTGATCGGTGTGGTGAACTGTTGATTCAGCGCAGCGACGATCGGCAAGAGGCGATAGAAACAAGATTAAAAGTGTACGAAGAGCAGACAGCCCCGCTCATCAGTTTTTACGAGAAAAAACATCTCTTGTCGCACCTTGAGAGCGAAGGATCGGTTGAGGCGGTACATGAACGTCTCACAAGGGTACTGGAGGCCTGCAGTGCCGCATGATCATTCTCAAAACGCCTGCTGAAATTGAGATCATGGCACAGGCGTCGAGAGTGGTTGCCGAGGTGTTGCAAATATTGGAAAGCGCTGTCTGTCCCGGAATCAGCACGGAAGAACTGGATCAGATTGCCGAGCGGGAGATCCGAGGGAGAGGAGCTCTCCCCGCGTTCAAGGGATATCGCAATTACCCCAAGACGCTGTGTGTTTCGGTTAATGAACAGGTCGTTCACGGGATTCCTTCAAAGCGAAAATTGAAAGAGGGCGACATTGTTGGCTTGGATCTGGGGGCGATTGTCGGGGGGTTTTACGGGGATGCTGCGGTGACCGTGCCGGTCGGTCGGGTCTCGGAAGAAGCGTTACGACTTATTCGAGTTACTGAAGAAGCGCTGTATCTGGGAATTGAACAAGCCGTGGTCGGCAACCGGATCTCCGACATTTCTCATGCGGTTCAGCGTCATGTAGAATCAGCCGGCTATTCCGTGGTAACGGAGTTCGTGGGACATGGGATTGGCAGACAGTTACACGAAGAGCCTCAAGTACCCAATTACGGGAAGCCGGGGCAAGGGCCTCGATTGCAGAGTGGTATGGTGTTGGCGATCGAACCGATGGTCAACATGGGAAAGAGCGCGGTGCGCGTCCTTGAGGATCGATGGACAGCGGTGACAGTGGATGGAAGTTGGTCCGCTCATTTTGAGCATACGATCGCGGTCCAGCCCAGTGGGCCGGCCAGGATTTTAAGCCACCGTCTCCAAATGGCTGTGCGGCAGTAACAGGATTGAGAATCTGTGGGCAAGGAAGACGTTATCGAAGTTCAAGGCACTGTGGCGGAGACGTTGCCCAACGCGATGTTTCGTGTGAAACTCGACAACGGGCATGTGATCCTGGCGCACATATCAGGGAAAATGCGCATGCATTTTATTCGCATTCTTCCGGGAGATAGGGTGACTGTGGAGATGTCGCCCTATGATTTGACGAGGGGGCGCATCACGTACCGTTTCAAATAGCGGGAGCATCGAATCGTCATGAAGGTTAAGTCGTCAGTGAAACCCATTTGTGCCAAATGCAGAGTCGTGCGTAGGCGAGGGGTGGTGCGAGTGCTCTGTGAAAACCCCCGCCACAAACAGAGGCAAGGGTAGGGACGTCGTCTGTCTGGCGCGTTGCTTGCTGGAGGCACTGGCTGATGGGTGGACCTCTCCCTTGGCGGAGGGGGCCGTGAAAATACTGTCCCACAGAGCCATGACCATCATGATCTTGACGGACGGCCGACGGTTCGACTGAAGGGAGACAAGATGGCACGTATCGCGGGTGTTGATTTGCCGAGGGGAAAACGGATCGACGTGGGGTTGACGTACATTTATGGGATCGGACGGGCCTCTGCACAAAAAATTTTGCAGGCGGCGGGCGTAGATGGGGCGATCCGGGTTAAAGATCTCAGTGAGGACCATATCGTCAAGCTCCGCGAGATTATTGAACGGGACTATCGAGTGGAAGGCGATCTTCGAAAAGAGGTCGCGATGAACATCAAGCGGCTGATTGACACCGGGACCTATCGGGGGTTGCGTCACCGGAAGGGGTTGCCCGTTCGAGGTCAGCGGACAAAAACCAATGCTCGAACGCGGAAGGG
>JANDJC010000005.1:51128-102574 GCA_024331045.1 Nitrospira sp. | reverse complement strand
ACTCGGACTCGATCGATCGGCACGTCTTCCTCATGACCATCGTCCCGCACGAGCCGCGCGGTGGCGGGCGCCAGCTTCAACAGCGCCCTGATGGCGGACCCGGTTTGCGCGCGTGCGCGCAGTTCCAACACCTGGCCCAGCAACACCAGCACCGTGAAGACCGCACTCGCCTCGAAATAAACCGGCACGGTGCCGTCAGGCCGGTGGAATGAAGCGGGTAACAGGGTGGGTGCCATGGTGGCCACGGCACTGTAGCCATACGCCGCGCCAGTCCCAAGTGCGATCAAGGTAAACATATTGGGCGAACGATTCACGATCGAGGCCCAGCCCCGCTGGAAGAACGGGGCTCCCCCCCAGAGCACGACCGGCGTCGCCAAAACGAGCTGCGCCCACTGGAGAACCGTGTTGCCCACCGCTTGCTGTAACGGCATGCCGGGAATCATGTCGGCCATCGCCAGCGCCATGACCACCATCGTGGGAACGAGGCAGCGCCACAACCGCCGGCTCATGTCATCCAGTTCAGGATTGCCGGTTTCCTCCGCCGAGACGATCTTGGGCTCCAATGCCATCCCGCAGATCGGACAAGCTCCCGGTTTGGTCTCCAGCACCTCCGGGTCCATCGGACAGATATATTCCACGGTTCCGCCGGGCGGCGGCGCGACGATGCGGGGAGCCCGCTGGCCTGGCGGAGTCAGGTAATAGGCGGGATCGTCTCGAAATTTCGTCAAGCAGCTCGTGGCGCAGAAATAGTAGGTTTTTCCTTGATAGACATGCGAGCCGGCGGCGTGATCCGGTTGAACCGTCATGCCGCAGACCGGATCGACTTCGCCCTTTGGCGGCTCCCCCTTCGGCGCCTGCATCATCGGAAGCGGCTTTCTGGCAGCAGGAGCGGCCGGAGACGGAGCTTGAGCTTGAGCTTGAGCTTGAACTTGAACTTGAGATGGAGCGGCGGGAGCTGTCATCAGGATCAGCGGCTTTCGTCGCAAGGCCGCCTCGGGATCGGCGCGAAACCGTTCAAGGCAGGACCCCGCGCAAAAATAATACGTGGTGCCCTTGTAGTCATACCGCCCCGCCGCACGAGCGGGATCGACGGTCATGCCGCAAATCGGATCAATCGCCATGGCCGTGCGACCTCGGGAGAGCCACCCACGAGGAGGCGGCAAAGCTACATTCCGTTGCCGAGACTGTTCGATTCATCCCTGCCGTATCCTTACCGTTTCGCATCATTCTCCAGGATGCTCCGAATGATCGTCACCACATTGTCCGGTGTCATGTTGACGCCATCGACCTTGATGTTACCGTCAATCAGAAGCGAGGGCGTGGAGGAGACCTGAATCCGCTCGCCCCAGCGCCGTCCTTCCTCGAACGCCCGCGCTGGCTTCCCGCTGGCTAACCCAGCTTCGAACGCTGCAACATCCAATCCCACTTCACGAATCAGCAACTCACGAATCGACCGGTCCAGAATGCCGGTCATTTTGTCTTTATGGATGGTCCGGAACAACACCGCCTTCATTTCGTCGCCCTTGCCCATCATCTTCGCTTGTTCATACATGTCGAAGGCGGTTGGGAGTTTGCCGTGAATGACCGGGAAGCCAACCATGGTGATTTCGATCTTGTCACCGAATTCGCGTCGCAACATCGGAATTGCCGTTTCCTCGAAATGATGGCAATGGGGGCAGTAGAAGTCCGCGAACTCAACGATTTTGACCTTTCCCCGCTGATGAGTGGAAGGCTCGTCTTTCAAGAGTTCGTACTTGCCTTTGATTTCAGGAACGGCCGCGCTCACGCCGAGCGACGTACCAACAACTGCCAGGACGGCAACCCCCATCGCTACTTTCCCCATCAATCTATTCCAAGCCATCGATGCACTCTCCTTTCTGCAACGATTCGTGAGAGTCCTATTATAGCGAATGCGAGCCCGATTCGGTTTTTGCTAGACTGTCTTTATGAACGGACGCTGGCAAAGAAGTTTCACCTGCCTCACGCTGGTCCTGGCCGGTTGCGTCTCGAGCGGCGAGCACAGAGCGCCCCCTTCCTCGTTGATTCCCTTCGTGGAGGTCGGCCGTTCCCCTGACACGTTCAAGGGGCAGACTGTCACCTTCGGCGGCAAAGTCTTGACAGCGAAACGATTGGCGGAAGGGACTCGCCTTGAGATTCTCCAATTGCCGTTAGACTCGTCGCTCAAGCCGACGCATGATTTAAGCAAATCGCAGGGCCGTTTTCTCGCGATCAAAAAAGAATTTCTCGACCCCGCCACCATTCCGGCTGGGACCTTTGTGACCATTACCGGAGAGGTGACGGGAGCCGTCACGATGCCGCTGGATGAAACCGAGTATCGCTACCTCACCCTGGCCATTGCCACCTTGCGGGTCTGGCCCGCCGAGGAGGATCGCCCGGCTCGTCTGCGTCCCTATCCCTATTACGTCATGCCCGGCCCCTATTGGGGCCCCTACTGGTATCCCTATTGGTGGGGGCCGTGGCCTTATTGGTAAAACCAACCGCCTTGATCACCTCTGATCGAAGCAATCGATCGACTGCCCGGTGTGGCACGGCCATAAAAATAGTCCAGATGGGCTGCACTCTGATGGTCTCGCGTGAGCTTGAATCTCCTCGAGACCTTCTGCAAGCCAACGAAACAGCCGCTTACCGATGAGTCACGGTGTTCAGCAAGCAAGAGCGCCTGCCACAAGGGGAAGACCAGCGTACGGTGGCAGGTGTGCTATCGCCAGCCCCCTTGTCGATTGTTTCCACGAGGGACGATGCAAACAGACCCTCTCGATGGAGTCATGCGCCAAGACCGCAATCCAGAAGAGGCGGGAGATTAAACGGTCACAGGGGGCTCCCCCCGCCTCGCCACAAAGGAGTCGGCAGAACAAACAGTGGGCACGGCGCGCCGCAATGGGGGGGGGTCAGCATCTACCGAGGTCCGGGCAGGACTCCGCAGGATTACTTGGCTTTGCCTTTCGGCTTGTGCTGATGGGCCTGCTCGGCGTGCGCCAACGATTCCTCGGCGTGTTTCAACGATTCCTTGGCATGCTCAAGGGCTTCTTTGGCGTGGGACTCAACACTGTTCTTCACCGCTTCTTCCAAATGCTGAATAGCCTCTTTGACATGCGCGATTCCCTCTTTTGCATGTTTAATGGTTTCTTTGACGTGGCCGCCTTCACTGGCGAAAGAGTGGCCGGCAAGACTTCCCACAAGAAGCCCGCTGATCGCGACTGTGACCAAGCACGTTCTGACTTTGCCCATACCTACCTCCCTAATTATTTGTATTTATGACGGCCGCATTGCGCACTTTTCCTCTAGGTACATGAACGAGGGACGGCTGTCAAGGAACGTTCTCGTGTCCGCCCGCGGCCGTTGCATCAGACAGGACGAAAATATGGAAGGCCTGAGATTCAGCACGTTTCATCCTGACGCCTGTCAGGCAACTTGCCATCCTCCGCTTACTTCATCACTTTGGCATGGCAATGCCAGCCGTCGCCTTTGACGTTATTGACCGCCTCCACAAGCTGTTTCGACGTCGTCTTGTCTCCCTCGACCGTCACGACCGCATGACCTTTCATGCTCTTGAAGTCGACCGCCTTGACGCCGGACACCTTTTTCACCGCCGATTCGACTTCGCCCAAATACAAATCGCAATAACTCCCCCCCAGCATCAATGTGATTTTTTGCTCGGTTGCTCCCTGAGCTTGCTCGAAGTAGCCAAACGATATAGCAACTCCTATCAAGGCTCCAATCCAGACGGTGACATCCAAGATGCGATGCTCCTTCATCGTCTTCTCCTTTCCTTACCGCATGAAGATAGGATGATGAACACGTGATGCGCGCGGCCGAAAATCTTCCCTCCTTCACTAGACCCCATACTGGAACAGTCAGAAAAAAGGGAGGGAGTCGGAGGGAGGCCGCCTCCGACTCCCCACGCAGGCCTAGAGGAAGGGAGGTGCCGACCCTCCAGACCTGAACTTTTTCAAACCTGAACTTTCTAGCGTGATGATCGCGTATTCCGTCTGTTGCCTTGCGAACGACTCTTTCTTTGCGTTATCGGCCCGTTTCGCTTAATTCCGCCGCCATCGGTTATCTTGGCTGTTCCAATCAGATCATCCACCGAAGTCCGAAAAACCCTGAGACTACTCCCTCCTATCTTCGTCGCACGCAATCGGCCTTCCTCTATCCATCGATAGATCGTCCACTTGCTGACGTTGAGCAATCTGGCCGCCTCCTGAACTCTGAGCAACACCGGTTCCACACTGCACCCAACTCGGCCAGGCAAGGAGGGAGAGCGCCCAACCAGCGCTCTCCCTCATCGGAACGGTGGAAGGAGGCCACCAACAGCGCCCGTTCCGAGGACCTATGAATCAGAATCCCTCTTTGCCCGACTGTGACCCTATTCAGAGCAACATCAGCAACGACGAGAGACCGATCAACCGATGAATGACTTTCTCGCGCCCGCCGGAGGCATCACACAAGAGCGAGAGCTGATTCAGCCATCCTCTGGTCTAAAGAGAGGGAGGAGCGCGAGAATGGAGAGGTGACGGATGACAAGTCGAATCCATCTGAGGGAAAGACTCGCCTGGCTCATACGCGATGGGAGCATACGAGGTGAACGTCGCCTGAGCGGGGGCGTCCGACTGAGAGGAGACCTGACACGCCCAGGAGCACAGGGATGAATGAGCCGCGTCGTGATCATGATGTTCATGACCGGCGGCGTTCGCCGAAGTGTCGAGCGCAGGAGCGCACAAGGCCATCAAGCACACCAGTCCCACATAGGTCACGACGGTCAAACTTGCGATGACCATGTGTCGCCGAGTGTAAGGGAAGAGCCGCATGCCATTCTCCTAAGCTGATAGTGCCGTTATACGCGCTCTCTTCTTTGCTGTCTACCGACGCCTGCCACTCCTTGCAACAGAAAATCGGAGGTCGAGCGGGCTTCGGCGTTCCTTACCAAGCACGACATTGCGTCGCCGATGGACGCCGATTGTTCCGTGACAATGCCCTGAAACGGTTTCGTCGAGACGCACGTTTGAGGAATGTCGCCTCGGCCTTTACCGGCGCCTCGGCACGCCTTCTCTGACCCTTCAGAAGATCAAGCAGCTCACCGCGCTGAACCGACTTCGCGAACGCCATTCTCGAAAGACTTTCGATGGCCCGACCCGTCGATTCCGACGAATGCCGCACCTTGAGCTTGAACCCGACGCCTTTGATGGCGACAATCTCGCAACCGTGATCCGTGTCGCGGCTCAAGAGCTTCCGAAGGGCGTGAATATGAACGTCCAGGGTGTGTTCGCCGATGGCGAACCCAGGCCCCCAGACCAGCCCGGTCAGCTCCTCGCGCGCGAACACCTTGGAGGGCGCGCTCATAAACACCTGCAGGATCGCAAACTGTTTGGCGGAAAGATGGACGGTCTCCGATCCGATCGTCAGCTCGTGGGTGTCGGCATCCAAGTGAACGTCGCCTATCTGATACACGCCTCGACGCGCCATATCATGCCCCGCTCTTCGGCAATAGGCGCCGATCATCGCCAGAAACAGCTTATGACCGTCTCGGCATGAATACACGCCGTCCGCTCCCCGCTCCAAATCGGCCATGATGTCCTCGTCGGTTTCCATCATTTCATGAGGAATCAAGGTCAAGATGGGAACGTGCGCGATCGCCTGCTCCGTCCGAAGCATATCCCAGTCCGCGACTCGCCGATCGACCAACACCAACGCCGGCGGGCGATGACGAGCCCGCTCCAAGAGCTCCGCCACGGAAGTCGCCGCGCGGCATTGATAGCCGGCTCGCTGCAATTGTTCCTCAAGATCCGACGAGAAGGCCCGATCGGACGATAAGAGAAAGATCTCGCTCGCGCGAGTGACCGGCGACGGGCACGTCGAAGCCCCGGACTCAAAGTCCTGACGCCTGACAGGTCCCTGTCGACGCACCACGATCCCGACGATTCCACAGAGGCCGGATCCGAACAGAACGACCGCAGCCGGAATAGGCACCTGTTCCGTCGTCGTCTTACGAGCCGCCCCTCCACGATCGCCGGCCATCATGACAAACGGCTGCATCAGTGCAACCGTGCGCCCCCATGAAAGGTCCAAGAATACGGAAAGGTCCAAAAATACGCTTCCGAAAATGTTTCTCGATTCTTCAGAGACACTGTCCCCAGGATCACCGGAGGCCACTGGAATGGTCAGTAACGGATTCAACGATGCTCCCAGCCGTCCGATTCCAGCAAACAGCGGCATCATTGGAAGCGGGAGGGGCTGGCCGGTTACGGTTAAGAGAGCAGCCCCCGATGGAGCCTCGATTCCATTGCCGTTGACGCCCATCGCGCCACGAGAGAAATCCAAAGCGCCGACAACCGCGGCATGCCCTCCCGTGGGATCAAGCCCCATGCCCGATACCCAACACAGGGCGGACATGATGATCGTGACAGCGAACTTCCCACTCCGCCTCGCAATCACCGCCACATATCCACCTCGTCTTTCTTTCATTTTTTGGAGAGTCACGCCAGAAAAAGGTTCGGAGAGGCGCGTCGGCCTCTCCGAACCGGAGATCTGCTTGCTTGGCAGACCAGGCAGGTCTAGGACACTTTTTTCATCCGACGGGACAACCCGGCCAACCCAACGAGGCCGGTACCGAACAAATACACCGCCGCCGGAACTGGGATAGGAGGCGGAGGCGGCGGCGGAGTAGACCCGTATGAACCCCACATCGTCAGAGTGTAACTTCCCCCACCAGAACCGGCAACTCCCGATGGATGAAGATGGTAGTCACCAGGAGGCATTAAGATGCCTAAATCCGCCAATGGGAAGTCCGTAAAAGAGGGTGCCGCCCCTCCCCCTGGAACCTGCCTATCGGTGTTATTCTCAAAAATCGAGGCACCGAACCAGGATATCAGGTTGGTAGTGCTAGAGGTCATATTAAAATGGGTGAATGGCCCCAAATCAAAATTAACTGTATCCAAGAAGAAGCCAGCCGCTGGATTGGCGGTGTATACAACCGGGTTTGCGACATCTCCATACCCGGGGCCAAAGGGCAAGCTTGGATTGTACGGCACGGCCTGCACGTTCGCCGCGCCGCTTAGCACTGCAGCAGCCGCCACCAGCCCCGCTACTGCCATCTTAAGCCGAGAAACGCTTCTCATTGCCCCACTCCTTTCTTTAAATGACCCTCGTAAATTCCCTTATCACGCGACTCATGCGCCCCTCTTACCTTTTACCTGACAACCTGTCTTTCACTCTCCGCGCGTTCAAAACTCCCTGACAGCCTCTTCCACCAAGCCGCGCTCTTGGCTGTCCGCATGCCCTTGTTATACGGATCACCAGCCTCAGAATCTACCCGCCGCTGCACCAGATGCCTATGGCTGAAACGGAAAATTCTCTTAGGCTCTTGCCTTGGTGCATTCGCCGGAGCAAGTGCGCGGCAATCGTAGCAGGAACCGGTCATCGCCGGCTACGGACACACGCACCAGGTGCACCAGATGTGACAAAAGTCCTTGTTTTGATCTTCCAAACCACCCCAAGACTCGACAAGTGATGCCATCCGACACGGACTCCCATGCCCCTTCTACGCCTATCCTTTGTCTCTCTCCGCACCACGGCCCCAAAGGGAGCAATCCCCCCTCCCTTCGTGCCGGGCGCAGCCATGAATCGCAAAAGCAACAAACCGCTGATCCAACACGAGCCTCCCTTTTCTAATCACGATGAGAGATGGTCTCGCTCCGAACTTCTTTGGGGCAGGACTCTTACAGCATCGTTTTCCGGCGGGCTAATCCAGCCAACCCGACCAACCCGGCGCCAAACAGATAGACGGCCGCCGGTACCGGAACTGGACTCATATTTCCATTGACCGACATACGAATAAACATGTTCCTGGCGCGACGCAGAATCCCATAATCCGCCGGGTAAGATGTTCCATTACAGGAGACTGGATTACCATAATCGCAGGCCGTATAGCCGGTGGCTGGATTCCCCACTCCCTGTTGCACAGCATTAAAGAGGGCCTGCAGATCGCTCAGACTCGTTCCGCCGATCACCAGCGAATAGGTGCCGGGACCCAACGTCCCGGTCCAGCTCACTGTATTATCCAGTGGATCCCCATTATAGCCGTCCCCGACGGAAATACCGGTATACGTCATGGTGCTTACCATGCCGGCATTGTTGCCCATGGTGACAGACCCATCCGCCCGATACACGCCCCAGTTCGGTCCGCCGGCATCGACCGCGCCACCGCCATTGGCGGTGATTTCGTCCATGGCGTCAAAAAATGGAGACCAGGTCGCAAAAGCCGGTTGAGTGGATAGATAATTCAGCATGGCCGGGCTGTTGAGCGTCGCAATCTGGGCCGGCGTCAATCCATTCGTGTCTCCCACTCCGTCATGCGATCCCTGCGGCACCTGCCCCATAAAAAGGGAGAATCCTGGATTGAGAATCGACGCGCCATTGGCGTTTGGCATTCCAACCACTGTAATGCTTACAAGAGAGGGTGCCGTTAGCGTAAAGAAGCGAAAGCGGTTGTTGTGACTGTCAGCCAGCGTGTCAATGGTCGCGGTGCGATTGACGCCGTTGTTGCTCATGCCGGAGATCCATCCCGCGTTGCTGCTGACGGTGGGATTGAAGCCGGCCGTCCCCAAGGGCCCCCAGGTATTCGTGCTCTGGTCATACAACGACGTGCCATACCCGACATGGGCTGATGCCACGCCGGTTGTCAACATGAGAGCCATTATCGAAACGGCTCCAAGGATTGTCGTGCGCTTCTCCATTCGAAACCTCCTTGTTTATGGATTATCCGACTCAGACATGAACCAAACCCTAACGTACTGGCCAATAAAAGCGTGTTATAGCAAAGAGGTCCATTGCCCGATACAGACCGGTGCACCACTTGCACCATCTGTGACAAAAAATGCGCCCTGCCCCCCCGATCGATCTCCAGAGAACCCATTCAACTTGTGATTCGTGCTACAAAGACGCCCATGTCTCGTGTTGAAACGAGTTCTTCACGGCGGACGGAGCGAAACCACACCGTGCCCGATCGCGCCACGCACCGGTTTCTGCTGTATGGCACCGTAACATTGACCGGCGGCGCGGTGATGGTGCTTGAGCTGCTCGGCACCCGCATCATCGGGCCGTTTTACGGTGTGAGCCTCTACGTGTGGGCGTCGCTCATCGCCGTGACCATGATCGCGCTGGCACTGGGCTACTTTATCGGCGGATATGCAGCCGACCGATTTCCATCTGTGCGCTTGAGCCACGTCCTGCTCGCCGCGGCCCTCGGCACGGCCGTCATCCCGCTGCTCACCGGTCCGGTCCTTCGCCTGACCGATTCCTTGGGACTGCGCGGCGGCGCCTTTACCAGCGCGCTGTTGCTCTTTACCTTTCCGCTGACCGCGCTCGCCATGGTGGGCCCCTATGTGATCAAGCGCGCAACCCGTGATCTCGCCGGCGTGGGCACCGTGGCCGGCTCGGTCTATGCCGTGAGCACGGTGGGCAGCGTGGCCGGCACGTTGCTGCTGGGGTTTTATCTCCTGCCGCTGTTCGGAACGAAAACGATCCTCCTGTCCGTGAGCCTGCTCCTGGCCTCGCTCTCGGCCGTGGTGTCCTGGCAGGAACGAGCGCGGACAGCGGCGCTAGCGCCCACCGCCATGACGGTGCTCGCCGCCTTCGGCCTCTGGTCAGCCACCGGTTTTGCGGGATCAGGGAAATCGCTGGAAGGGTTTGCCGTGCTCTCGGAGGCGGAAAGTCTCTACGGGTGGGTGCGTGTGGTGGACGACGAGCGATATGGCATCCGCTTGATGCTCTCCGACGCCTCGGTCATCAGCGCGGTGGACAAGAAATGGGATCGCAGCGTGCTAAGCTATCAACACATTCTCGGTCTCCTCCCGATCTTCCGTCCGCATGCGAAACAAGCGTTACTGATCGGCCTCGGCGGAGGCCACGTCGCGCGTGATTTGAAATCCCAGGGTCTCGAGACCGACACGATTGAAATCGATCCGGCGGTAGCCGACGCAGCCCAACGGTTTTTTTCTTTCAAGCCGACCGGCCGGTTTCTGATCGGCGATGCGCGGTATGAGGTCAAACGGCTCGACCGGCGTTACGACATCATTATCCATGACTGTTTCACAGGTGGAACGGAACCGATCCACCTGCTGACCCAGGAAATGTTGGGCCATCTCCGGGAGCTGCTCACCGAGGAGGGGCTGCTTGCGGTGAACTATGTCGGTTTTCGAACGGGAGAAGGCTCCGAAGCGGTCGCGGCCGTCTATCGAACCCTCAAAAGCCTCTTCCCACATGTGCGGACATTCACAACCGAAACGGGGGACTTCACTGATTTCGTCTTTCTCGCGTCACAGACCCCGATCGACCTTGACAGGCATCAGGATGACCCCCGCGTCTATTGGCTACTGAGCCACGAGCATGGAATTGGCGACACCGGCGGCTTCATCATCACCGACGACTATAACCCGCTCGAACGGCTCCAGACGCGCAAGGCCGAGAGCTATCGGAAGCTCTTTCTCGAACGAATCACGTTTGACTTGCTGCTGCGATAGAGCCGGCGGAAGGGAGGGCCACGTCGTCCCCGACTTGAGACCAGTATACAGGCAATGCTCTCTGCCACCGCCCCAGCCCAACAAGACCGACTACCCCCTTCCGAGGAACCACGCCGTATCTGGCACAGAACCATTGATACCGATGACACCGACGCCACCACCAAGAGCATCCTCCTTTAGCACCCCGCCGCCCTGCTTCTTTCCCCACCTGCCACACCCGCCACAATGGGGTGGGTCCCAACTTGCAGAGCAAGAAACAACACTTCCAAGGTGGGAGGGACAAATTGAAGGTTGTAGCACGTTGACGGCGCAGAGAACTCCGACGCGCCGCAAAGCACGCGTTCCCGTCTGAATGAGCACTGTTACGTGGTAACCGACTGTTGAGGGCGGGTGAGGAGCGGGGCAATCAACCTTCCCTTCCCTTCCCTTCCCTTCCCTTATGATGATGCCCGATTCAGCCGTTCAGGAACGCCGCGACGTAAGCGACTTGAACCACGACACCGGCACTTGCCACCAGGAGAGGAATCGGGGGTGATCAAAAGAATGAAACGACCGTCTTTTCGTGCCATCTTTTTGCTCGATTCGCTCAGCCACATCGCGGAACAACGGATCCGCCTCATAAATAAGGTGGAACTGTTCCCTCGCCGCATCGACTCTTCCCATCTTCTCGAACACCTGAGCAAGCACATACCGAACATTCAGCAGATCCTCCGTCCTAGCGCCATCGGCGGTCAGGGCTCGCTGGAACGCGGAGGCGGCTTCCTCCAAACGGTTCATCGATCGCAGACAGAGTCCCTGCTGAACGATCGAGAGAAATCGCACGGCCGGATCATGCTCCGCCGCAGCGAATTTCTTAATGGCCTCCTCGTATCGCCCGACCTGCTTCAGATCCAGCCCTTCCTGATAAGGATGGGCCTGATACGGTTGGGTCGCAGCAGGCCGCCGCTCGTCATGAACTGAGCGAGCGACCTCGCTCGTCGCAGTCTCTCGTCTGCTAGAAGCCGAGGGCAGAACGAGCGATTCCTTCGTCAGCTCCTCCGGATCCAAGTGGATGGTCTTGGGATCGACGTTCGACGGCAGAATGCCGCCGGCCGCTCGATCCGACGCCACTTGCAGCACGAGCTGTGCCGTGATCCGTTCCGCTCCCTCGCCAAACCCATAGGCCAGGGACAAATCGCAAAGCTGGTTAATCAGCCGAGGAATGCCCCCACTGAGCCGAGCCACCAAGGAACAGGCATAATCGGTAAAGAGCTGAGGATTTCCGCCCACCACCGTCAGCCGGTGACGGATATAGGCATGAACATCGGCTTCGGTCAACGGCTCCAAGGCATAATCCACCGTGATCCGTTGGGCAAACTGTTGCATGTCAGGGCGAGTTAGCATGGCTCGCAACGTCGGCTGCCCAGCCAGCACGATCTGCAAGCCAATCTGGCGGCCATCGTTCAAGTTGGACAGAAGCCGAAGGTCCTCCAACATCGGCAAATTGAGATTTTGCGCTTCATCAACGATCAGCAACACCTGCCGATGGGGCGAATACGCCTGTTTCAAGAAGGCCGTGATTCGGCGAAACTGGCCGACGGTGTCGAGACCTGAGACATCGAGACCAAAGGCATCGGCGACCCAGGGCAAGAGACTGGTGTCGTTCGGATGGGTCGTCCCGATCACCCCGATGGTGAACCGGCTCCGATGTTCTTCCAGAATTTTGTTGAGGAGGGTGGTTTTGCCGGTCCCCGGCTCTCCCGTCAGCACGGTAAAGACCGCGCGGTTGAGGAGACCATACTCCAGCACATTCAACCCCGGCCTGTGCCGCCCGCTCAGAAAGAGAAACTCTGGGTCAGGCAAGAGCGAAAAGGGTTTGGCCCGGAGCCGGTAGAACGCTTCGTACATACGCGACCTACTGTGTCCATCCGCAGTTCGCCGCCACCGCGCGTTTGACCTTCGAGAGACTGAGTTGATCGTGTCCCACCTTATTCAACACGGTCCCGAGGACGGCGGCGTTGCCCTTCAAAACGTGAAGCGTCTGCTGAAGATCCTGTTCGGTCGTTTTGGCATCCTCGACTACCAACAGCAAGGCGTCAAGCTGCGGGCTAAACGCCAAGACATCGGCCCGGCCGAGCACAGGAGGCAGGTCAAAGATCACGATGCGGGATTCGTACCGGTGTTTGATTTCCTTGCACAGCGCCGCCATGCGCGGCGAGGCCAAGAGCTCAGCCGACTGCTCCGTTCCACGACCGCCCGGCAAGACCACGAGTCGGCCGAGGCCCGGATATAACAACATCTCTTCAATCGGCACACCATCCAGCAAATATTCCGTTAGGCCAGGCCGGCGCTCCAACTCCAGCGCCTCATGAATACGAGGAGCCCGCAGATCCGCATCAACCAGCAGCACCGTCTGGTTTGGCTCCGTCGCCATCGCGATGGCAAGATTCATCGATGTCAATGTCTTGCCAGCCCCATCACGCGGGCTGGTGACCCCCAGCATATTCCACCCATTTTCCCGCAGCCGATGGAGCACCTGCGTCCGGAGAATCTTATAGGAGTCTGCGAACGGCGAATCGTGCCTGGTCAGGATCCGTCGCCGCCGCAGCACATCCTCATGGATGAACACCGGCTTCGTGCGCGAATAGATAATCGCCGACGGGGTGGCCGAAGGAGGAGGCGCTGGGCGCGGAGGGATGTGGGGCGTCTGCCGTTGGGCCTTGAACCGTTCCATCGCGCTTTGCAGATGTTCCATCATGGCTCGTCGTTCCTTTCGTTCAGGCAAGACTCATTCATGTGAGCCCCAATTTACGCATAGCGGCATACCAAATGACATCCAACGGGTAAAACAAGACATGCACCGAGACGGCCAACAGAACCACAACACCAATTCCAGCGACCGCGACCCCATAGCGCCGTCTCGCCAAACGACGGAGGTCGTCCTCGTTGGCTAAGTAAGGAATGACGGCCAGCGGCGGCAGTCCTGCCAGGGAACCAAGATGCTGCTCTCCACGGATTGAACGGTCGAGCTGCTCGAACAAGGCGCCACTGCCCGCTCCGCCGCCCAGCGCCAAAATCAAGCCCAATATGAGAATGACGGGGCGGTTGGGCTTTTCCGGCTTTTCCGGAAGCTGCGGCGGATCGATGAGCGAGAACCGTTCGCCCTTGCGCTCGATCTCCAGATCTTTGGACACTTCGGCTTCCAGCAAGCGTGAAGTGATCTCTTCGTGCTTGCGGATAGCTTCCTCACGGTTTCTGATCAAATCCAGATAGGTCGGCTCAAAATTCACCGTCCGCTCCAACCGTTTCGCGTATTCTTCCACTCGCTTTTTGATCCCTTCGCGCGATTTTTTGAGCGCCTGCAGCGAAGAATTGGCCGTGGCAAGCTGCGCTTGGATATTGATGTAGGCCGGGTTTTCGGGCTTGACCTCCGCCTTGCGGCGACCAGCTTTGCTCACCCGCTCCAGCTCTTGCTCCAACGAAGCAATGGAGCGCCGGACCTGAATCACATCGGGATGCTCATCTCCGTAGGTATCAAGCAAGCTCGCCAGTCGAGTCCGTTCACCTGTCAGCCGTTTTTGGAGTTCTTCGGGGGTCTCCTGCTCGGCGATATCCCGTTCGAGCGCGGCAATTTGCTGCCGAATCTGAATGACATCCGGATGTTCCGGCGTTAAATAGCCCGTCATGCTCGCATATTGGGCCCGCAATGCCCGCAGCCGTTCGCTCGAATCGAGAATCCGCTCGCCACTGGCCGCGATGATGGGCGTATTGGGTTTTAAGGTCGCCAATTCTCCCTCTAGATAGGTCTTTCGTTCCTCCCAGCTCCGAATCTCACGATCGATGTCAATCAATTCCCGTTCGGCTTGATTGAGCATCGTCATGTTCAAACTGGTCAACTCCGGCAACGCTCCTTCCGCCCGCTGCTTCACCGCCGAAAGCTGCTCCTGAATATCCCGAATCCGTTGGGCCAGCCGTTCTTCCTCCTTCCGCAGAAATTCGGTGGTCTCGTTGGCATGACGCTCGCGCGTTTTGAGGTTTTCGCCCAGAAACAGGCTCGTCAATTCATTCGCGACTTTCTGAGCAATCTGGGGAGACTCCCCTTCATAGGAAAGCGTGAAGGC
Source organism: Nitrospira sp. (assembly GCA_024331045.1). Lineage (GTDB taxonomy): Bacteria > Nitrospirota > Nitrospiria > Nitrospirales > Nitrospiraceae > Nitrospira_D. The sequence goes on along the minus strand of JANDJC010000005.1, from coordinate 87,936 downwards.
AATGGTCGCTTGGGTCGGCGCTTGGGTGCGCTTATCGATGATTTTGACATTGACGACCTCGACCTTGATGTCATCGGTGAACCGCTCCAGCACCTCCTCCGTGCTGCTTGTCTGCCTGAGTTTCTTATACAAACCGAACTCATCGATGAACTTTAGCAAGGTGGCGCGCGTCATCACCTGTTGCTTGATCGTCTCGATCCGTTGATCGGCATAGCTGGTGATGGTGGACCGCACAATGTCGGTGGGGATTTCCTGTTCTTCGATCAAGATGGTGGCGGTGGATTTATAGACCGGCGGCCACAAGTAGGCGACCGCCACACTGGCCAGAAAGATCACTACGGTCATCACGATGATCGGCACCCGCCTGCGCCGCGCAATCTGCCCAATTTGCTGCAAGGTCAAAGCCGTGTGATTCATAGGTTCATCCCAGGATTGTTTGTTTCAACGACTCACTGAAAACTTAAGTGGGAAATACGTCACCATCAGCCGCACCGCATGGGACTCGCCGCTTCGAGGAGCCCCTTCTATTTCTCGCCGCGAATAGGTATAGCCCATATCCAACGCCCAATATTCGTCAAAGTGCCAACGGACATGAGGATCAATGTGAAAGAAACGGGTGTCTCTTGAAAAAAACGGCAGATCGCTGGTCAACACCGGATTAATGATCGCAGCCTGTCCACTGATCGAGGCGGTGAGATGGTCCGTCACTCGATAGCTTCCCTTGAGCAACACATGATCTTTCCGAATCAAGAGCCCGAGGCCGCTAGGGAAGATATCCCGTGCAATCTCAAGCGACAGGTCACCCCGCTCAAATTTCTGGGCCAGATTACCATTGAACACCCAGACGGTCGATGTATCCTCCAACGTCCCGATTCTTGTATCGAGCCGGTTGGTAATGAACAGCGGCCCGCCGGAAGCGGAAAGGGTCAGGTGGTCGGAAAAGGCATGGGTGGCCCCCATCTGCGCACCATAGGTATCGGCTACCAGGTTTCGATCAGGCAACGAAAAACGGGTGAATAGACCAGTCAACCGCACTGTGTCGGTCTCACGAAGGCTATACGAGAGGGTTTCGGTCGCCGTATGCACTTCATAGTCGAATAAGAAGACCCGCTGGCTACCTGTCGCATAATCGGCTTTTTGGTACTGATAAGAGGTCCTGGCGGACAGCCGATCGGTCAGGCTATAGGTCCAAGCTGGAGCGGCAGACCAGGCATTTCGCTGAGCGAATGTCAGCACGACCCCTGTCTCGATCAATTCGCTCCGCAAGGTATTGTCGCGATTGAGGCCACCATTAAATTCCCAGAGACTCCGATCCTGACGATACTGAACGGACAAGGGGAAATGGAGATTGTAGATCTTGGCGTCTCTCTCTCCATAATACTCGACATAATCAAACGCCAGCCGGCTGCTCACCTGAAGCGTCTCCGTTGCACCGATAAGACGAACGGCCGGGGAAATCCAGTACGCATAGGTTGAGAACTGCGGCTCGATCGCCAGAAGCAAATTCGAGTGATATTCGCCTCGCACACTCATGGAGGGTTCGATTGACCACTCCGCCGCCCGCGCCCCCCCTTGACCACTTACCGCCAGCAGGCTCCCCATCACCATCCCCCAGCACATCGCCCGCCACACTGTCATGCCGATTCCCCAAACCTCAACACGCGAGGCAACCTCCCCTCTTCCTTCTCATTGCTCAGGGAACCACCACCACGTCGCCACGTTGAAGCACGATGTTCTGCTCAAGATTTCTCCCGTGCCGCACATCTCCATAGCGGAAGGGATACACCTTTTGCTCGCCCTTTTCTCTCCTGATCACCTTGATGTCGTTCTCCTTCGCAAAAGGAGTCAGCCCCCCGGCCAAGCTCAAGGCCTGCAACACGTCCGTGTAATGGCCGACCAGAAACTCTCCCGGCCTCGCCACTCGACCGGTGACGTAAATCTTGTTACTCATGATCTTCGTCAACATTACCGTCACGTGCGGGTTCGGCACAAACTTGCTCAACCGCTGGACCAGGTCCTGCCGCACCTCTTCAACCGTTCGCCCCGAAGCCGCGATGTCACCAACCAGCGGGAACGAGATCATTCCATCCGGCCGCACCACCACCTCTTGGGTCAGTTGCTCGTCTCGCCAGACTGAGATCTTCAGCACATCCTCCGGCCCGAGCAAATAGGCCGGGTCGGTGATCATCAGGCCCCCTTCGGTCTCGCCGGCGGTCTGAGTAATGGTCTGAACAGGGGCCTGAGCAGACTGAGGAACCAAAAAGTCCGGCACATAGTCATCGACAGACGCGCAATGTTGAAGAGTCGGCGCCAGCAACAACCAGAGAGCAGTCCAGATCCGTATCGAGCGTCTCATCTTGCTCCTATATTTCTCCTATATTTCCATTGACGGTGAGGTCCACTTCTCGCCTTGATCCACGCCTATCCTTGCAACTGGGCCAGCACGGCTTTGGCCTCTTCGATCCCTGGGAACGGCGTGGGAGACGCCACGGCCTTTTGAAGGTGCGTCTTGGCCTCCGCCGCTTTACCGGTTTTGTAATAGGCCATGCCTAGATGGTAATTGACCACCGGATGATCCGGCACCTTGGCCACAGCCTGTTGAATGAAATGGACGGCTTGACCCGAATTGCCTAATTTGAAATGGATCCATCCGAGTGTATCAAGAAAATAGGGATTGGGCGCCATGGTTTCAAAATCCTGAGCTAGCGCCAAGGCCCGCTCCAGGCTCTTGGGATCGCCCTTGTGATCAGTTAGGAGCGATGCCAGGTTATTGGCGGCCAGCAGCGAGCGAGGGTTGTATTGCAAGATTTTTTCATACTCCTCGATAGCCCGGTCGAATTGCCCGGCATCCGTCAAGGAGGAGGCCAGCGTCATACGCAGCTCTTCGCTCCTCGGATTAGCCGCCAACCCCTTCTCCAAGATCTCCCACGCTTCTTCCCGTTTCTTTTGGGCCAGCTTCAGGTTGGCCAAATGAAACCACGGCTGTACCCAATCCGGCTTCCGCTGTGTGGCCTCCACGAACCGACGCTCGGCCCCCACCAAATCCCGCTCCAAAAGCGCAACCTCGCCCAGCAGCCCCCCCGCATAGGGATGGTCAGGATGCTGAGCCAACAAGTCTCCCAGCCGCCGTTTGGCGTTGGCTGGTTTTCCACGTTGGAGATCCAGTTGGACCAACGCCACCAACGGATCGGGTGCATCGGGATAACGGTTGTGGGCTCGTTCGAAAGCTGCCTGGGCCTTGTCCCACTCCTTGCGAGCCTGATAAAGCCGACCCTCGGCCAAGTCCGCCATGGCACTGTCGGCCCCCGCCTCTCGAGCACGGGCCAAGGTCTCAGCCGTCGCAGCCCAATCCTTTTCCGCCGCCTGCAGCCGCAACAAGGCGCTCAGCGTCCTTAAGTTTTTGGGATCTTGCTTTGACAGCACCTCTACGCGGGCACGAGCTTCCTTGATGTTGCCCGACGCAGAATCGATCGCGGCCAGAGCCATCTGCGCGTCCTTCAATTGCGGATTGAGTGATGCGGCCTTTTCAAAACTTTCCTTCGCCAACTCCTTCTCGCCGGTTGTCAGGTAGGCCTGCCCCAGCATCATGTGCACGTCAGCCGAGTCCGGCTGCTCTTTCAAGACATTGCGGAAGTCCTGAATCGCATCCTTCGGCCGCCCCTGCTCCATGGCAATCCGCCCCCGCAGCAACAACGCCTGCATCTGGCGCGGATTTTCTTTGAGCACCTCGGCGAGCACCCTCTCCGCCTCTTCCCGCTTGCCTGCCGACCAATCAATCGCGGCCAGCTTGACCTTCGCTTCTTGCTCAGCCGGCTTACCGCGAAAGTCATCTCGCGCCTGCTCATAAACGGCCCGTGCTTTCTCCGGCTGCCGATTCAATTCATAGAGTTCGCCCAGCGCGAATCGAAGGGCATGGGACTTGGGCAACGCCTTCTGGGCCTCCATCAACGCAGCTTCTGCCTCCGTGGCTCCCTTACGGGCGTAGAGGAATTTCACTAGCCCGAGATACCGCTGCTCGTTGTCGGGATCAAGCCGAATCACCTGCCGAAGCACGGATTCAGCATCCTCGAAGCGGCGGCGTTCGTCGTAAAAACCGGCAAGGCGGACGCGATGGTCAAGATTTTTGGGCTCCGCTTCAATGATCTTCTTCAACACGGCTTCCGCCTTGTCGAATTTTTCCAATCGGGTTAAGGCGGACGCAAACGAGTCCAAGAGCTGAAGATCGGTCGGATTCGCGTCGATGGCCCGTTGCATCACCGGCTCGACCTCCGCCGTTCGCCCCATGGCCAGATAGAGGGTCGCCAGTAACGTGGCCGCGGAAGCATCCGTGGGATGATCCTTCGCCAGCGCTTCCGCCGCTATCAACGCTCCATCACGGTCACCGCGCACGGCCTGGACAGCAATGGTTAACGTCCGCGCCTCGACCTGGGTGGGATTCTTGTCCAACACCTTCTTCGCCATTTCCTCCACCCGGTCGATCGCCCCCGCTTGCAGATAGAACTTGGCCAGTTTGAGCAGTGCCTTCTCATGATCCGGCGCCAATTCCACCACTCGCTGGTAATTGATGAACGCTTCTCGCCAATTCTTTTCTTTCTCTTCCACCTCAGCGAGCAGGTAGTGGGCCTCCGTATCCTTTGGATCGATCTTCAACACGTTCCGCAGCGCCACGCGGGCCTTGGCCAGGTTGTCCTCTTGAATATGGCTCTGCGCCTTGGCCAGGTAGTTGGCTTTTCGTTCCTCGGGGCCTCCGCATCCGACGGTCGCGAGAACACATCCAATACCTATGAGAGCAAACAGTCTATGAGCCAACATCGCCCTTCTCCTCGCCCGGCACTAGAGCCAGGCCCTCAGTCCCAAAATCAGCATCACCCATAGCGAGACCAGACCAAATTGGATCAATCGTTCGGCAAAACTGTGGAGCATCAATTCGATGGCCAAAAACATCACGATCATTTTGGCGGCCAAGACACCGAGCGCGACATTTCCCACCCGAATATCGGGCCAAAATGACAAAGCAAACACCAAGCACACCATCAAATAGTCCAGGGGCGTCATCTCAAAACGGTGCTGAACGCCGAACCGGATCGTTAACATGATCAAGATCCCCAGCAGAACAAAAAAGCCGTTTAATGGGCCCCGCAGCACCGCCCATTCGGCCGGCATCGGTTGCTCAAGCAGATAGATCACAAACGTTGCGCCCAAATAGAGGCCAGCCCGAACGATCAACGACCTGGCCGACGGAAGGAGATAGGCGCTCGCGGCCAGCACCAAAAATAATCCGGTGGCGGCATAACCCAAGTCCATCGGTATGTCCGCCGGCCACAGCGCGGCGACGGCCAAAAACCCCGTCACCGCCAGCCCCAGTGACTTCCCCGGCAGTGTTGAGTAGGTCCCGTTCCGCTCTGCGGGCCCGGGCGTTTTCTCCGCCTCATGCCCTCGCCCCGGCATGACCACCCGACGCCCCGCCGTCAGGAACAGGAACAGGATAGGCAGCGCAAACAAGCTATACACCGCGAGCATGACCCCCTCTGACTGCCACCGAAGTAAATAGGCGCAACAGACCATCAGCCCGTGAACGGCATAAATCGCCGTGACCGCCTGCCGGTGGTGGAGTCCCATCGCGAGCAATTTATAATGGAGATGATTGCGGTCTCCCACAAACGGCGAGCGGCCCTCCAAAATCCGCTGCACCATCACACCCACCGTGTCGAGGATCGGCACGCCCCAAAGAAACAGCATCACCAACGGGCTGTACAATGGCTTGCTGAGATCCACCAGCAAAATGGCGGCTACCGCGAGATAATGCCCCAGAAACTGACTGCCGGCATCCCCCATAAAGATGCGCGCTGGGTAGGTATTGAATCGGAGAAAGCCCAGCAACCCACCCAACACCGCCACCATTAAAAAGACCAAGGGAGATTCGTCCGCCAAATAGGCCAGAAAGGCGATGCCGGCGAAGCTGATCAACGACAATCCGCCGGCAAGCCCATCCAGGCCATCGGCGAGATTGACAGCATTCGTTACCGCGACAATCACAAACAGCGTGAGCGGAATGGCCGCCCACTCCGGAAGAGTCGTCTCGTCATCCACAAACGGTAACGATGACAAGTGCACATCGGCAAGCCAGACAACCACGGCGGCAGCTAAAATCTGCCCCAAAAACTTGATCGCATAGTGGAGATTGGCGCGATCATCCCAAATCCCAAACAACAAAATGACGGCTCCGCCGGCCAAGCTCGACAGCACCACGTCGTCCTTCGGCGCCCACCACAACACCGCCGTGAACGTAGCCACGGCAAAGGCAATGCCGCCCACCTTGGCGATCGGCACCCGATGGGCATGGCGGTCACCGGGGATATCCACGATCTGAAGCCGCCACGCGGACGCGGTCAGTACCGGAATCAGCGTCATGCTGATTACCAAAGAAACCATGAAACTCAAAAACAGCGGAGTGGACATTGGCGATCAACCTAGCACAGCACAACCCATGCTGGATATTCTACTTTGGACATACTACTTTGGAAGTATGTCAGTATAGCGAACCGTCGGTTTGATAAGCACAACGGCAGATTCAAACTGGTGTTAACGAATCGTTAATAACGTCACTGAACGGCCTATTGGTGTGTCACAACACGAGAGGGACGACCTGAAGCCCTCAAATTTGAATTTGCCATAACAGTGCCGACCGACAGTCGTGTTAAGATGCGCTTCCTCTCATCGCAATGCAAGTGGTGATCGGATGAAACTGCTCCTCGTGGCCGGCGCCCGCCCTAACTTCATGAAGCTTGCGTCGATTGTAGAAGCGATTTCCGTCCATAATCGGCGCACACGGACACCGGCACGGCGATTTGACTACGTCGTCATCCACACTGGCCAGCACTACGACGAGAAAATGTCCGGGACCTTTTTCAAGGAGCTGGGGCTCCCGCGGCCTGCCGTTGATCTCGAAGTGGGGTCGGCCTCTCACGCCGTGCAAACGGCGGAAATCATGAAACGATTCGAGCCAGTCCTCCACCAAGAACGGCCCGATGCCGTGATCGTCGTCGGTGATGTGAACTCAACCATCGCGTGCGCGCTTGTCGCGGCCAAAACGGTGTACATCGAAGGAACCAGTCCTTCAACAAGGCCTCGGCCCCTCATCGCCCATGTTGAAGCAGGTCTGCGGAGTCGGGATCGGTCCATGCCGGAAGAAATCAATCGGATCGTTACGGATTCCCTCGCTGACCTATTGTTTGTCACGGAAGAAGACGCCGTGCGCAACCTCATCAGGGAAGGGATCCCCCGCCGCCACATCCATTTCGTCGGCAACACGATGGTCGATACACTGCTCCGCCACCGGGCCCGCGCCGAACAATCGCCCATCCTCGAACGACTGGGGCTCCTTGAACCGGCAGGGCTGTCGCCTCGTCGCCTTCGGCACTCCGCCGCCGGCTCGTCGGCCGTCCGCCCCTATGGAGTCGTGACTTTGCACCGTCCCAGCAATGTCGATGATCCGGACATCTTCCGCAACATCCTTGACGCGCTGCTCACAATCAGCCGCAGATTGCCGTTGATCTTTCCAATCCATCCGAGGACGGTCGCTCACATTAGAAAGTTTGGTCTAGCGGCAGAGTGTCCCTTGCTCAGCGAAGGCCAACCTATCAAAGACCCACAATCCGGCTTGTACTGCATCGAGCCCTTGGGCTATCTGGACTTTTTGCGATTGATGTCTCAGGCCCGCATTGTGCTGACCGATTCCGGCGGCATCCAGGAAGAAACAACCGTGCTCGGCGTGCCGTGCGTCACGCTGCGCAAGAATACCGAGCGCCCCGTGACCATCTCCCATGGCACCAACGTGTTGGCCGGGACGCATATCGATACGATCATCAGAAAAGCCCGTCAACAGTTGAAGCTCGGCCGCCGACCCACACACCCCCGCTATTGGGACGGCAAGGCTGGACAGCGGATCGTCAAAATCCTCGCGCGAGTGTTGGCCGATTCATCCGTCCGCATATTCCGTTCCTAACAGCCACCGGCGCTTCCCTGTCTTGCCCCTCCACCAACCACGGCTGACAACACCTGCAAGTATGACCGAGCCAATTTGGCCCGATCGAAATGTTGAAGCACATAGGCCCGTCCGTTCTGTCCGAGTCTGTGACAAAGCGCCGGGTTGTTATACAAGTGGAGCACCTGCGCGGCCAGCTCCTTAGCGTCTTCCGGGGGGATGCACACCCCGCCACTGGACTCCCTGACCAATTCAGCGCTCTCCCCCTCGACACCCAGGATGATCGGCTTTTCCATCGCCATGCTCTCGAAAATCTTGGACGGCAGCACCGTCTTGAACAGATCCGACTTCTTGAGCAAGACGAGGCTAACGTCAGACAGTGACCAGAACTCCGGCATCCGTTCCTTAGGTTGCTGCGGCAACATCAGGACGTTGGAGAGATGCATCGCATCCCGCATCTCCACCAACCGCTTCCGCTCGGCGCCGTCGCCGACCAGGAGAAACACAATCTCCGGACGATCGCGCAAGAGATCGGCGGCTTCCAAGATCGTCTCAAGATGATGGGCCATGCCGTGAGTGCCGAAGTACGAGGCCACGAACTTGCCATGAAGCCCCAATTCCTTGGCCAACGCCTCATGGCCGTGAGCTGGCCGTTGATACAGGGACAGATCCGCTCCGTTCTTGATGACCGTGACTTTTTCAGCCGGAATGCCCAACTTGGCCATGTGAGATTTGAAGGCGTCGGTCACGACGACCAGATGAGTCGCCTTGCGGTAGGCGAACAATTCCAGCCATTCCAACAGACGAATGACCGGACGAGAGGTGATGGCTCCCACCGCCACAATGGACTCGGGCCAGAGGTCCCGAATCTCGAGCACCCAAGGGGCTCGCTTCAACCGGCTGACCACATAGCCGGCCAAGCCGTTGAAGAACTGCGGTGAAGTGGAAAGTACCACGTCGCAGCGAGAGAGAAACGGCGCCACGAGGATGGCCGACACCATGTAAGAAGCATAGTTGATCGTCCGTTTGAGAAACCCCTCGTTCGCCGTGACATACGTCCAGATCCGCACCACCTGGATGCCGTCTTTTTCTTCACGTTGAAAGATGGCATTCCGATACCCCTCATAGACGATGCCGCGCGGATGGTTCGGCGCGCAGGTCACGACCGTGACCTCATGCCCGTCCTTGACCCACTGTTTGCAGTGTTCGTACGTTCTGGACGCCGGAGCATTCACTTCCGGAGGAAAATAGTGCGAGAGAAACAGGATTCTCATTGGTCGCTCTTCGGTCAATCTCGATGGGACATCCTGGTTGAGGGCATGGGTACTTTTTTGATCCGATAGCCGACCGCGAACGGTGCCTTGTGCGACCGAGCAAACACGAGGACGGGATTCTCATACCGCAATCCGAATTGAGGGAAATACCATCCTCGATCAAGCCGCACATCGCACGGAGTGAGCGGCTCCACCACCGCCACAACTCGCCCATCGGTCCCCACCAGCTTCAGCCGTCGGTCTTCGCCAATGACGCGGAAATCAGGATGCACGTGCACGTAGCTCTCCATCCGGTGTGCTCTCTTCCCAGCAAGCCTGTCCTCGATGATCCACTCCCCCCCTTCATCGTAGGTGATCGTGCGCGAGTGGATCGGCTTGCCGGGCAATCGCCGATAGCCATCATGGGCCCCTTCAAAGATCACCCTGCCGTCCTCGCCTCGGTGCAGCGACGCTCGAATCGGCCTGGCCCGGCGCGCCACGCGAAACACGCCCCAGATTTCAGATTGTTCGGCACCATCCACCATCACGGTATTGTGGGCCCTCGTGCTTCTGGCGTAGGCTCGTTCGGGGCTCGCCTCATAATCATACACACCACTATCCACGATCACTCGCCGACCATCGATCGCCAACTCATAGCTCAGGGTATCGCAATGGGCATGGCCTGGTTGATAATCCGGGCCGATCAGTCCACCGTCAATCACCAGACGATCGTTTCCATTAGCAACAATGAAGTAGCCACTGTCTGGATAGGCATGCAGCTCCAGCCCCTGAGCCCGGGCCGGAGGTTCATAGCCAAGAAGGGCGTTGGCATACTGAAAGATCTGTTGGGGACTCGGCGCAATCCCAAACGCCGAGTCATTGAACAGCGCGATGTGCCCATCGGGCAGACACAGCTCATGGAGATATCCCAACGCGACCCTGGTTGTGTCCTTGAGTCGTGTCATGTCCTCTTGAGCCACCAACACCGCCGAATGATCCAAAAGATTCACGAGGTCCAAACAATCCACCAGACAGATCGAGTGATACATCGGACTCCGTTCGTAGTGCCCCCCATCAGGAAGAAACTGCTCGGCGAGCTCTTGCCGCAACAGTGCCCATCCCTGCCGCAACCAGCGGTCTCCATCGGGGCCATCAAAATACGCCCCGGCAAACACCAGGGCCACGGCGTTCTTAAAGAGGTGATTGGCCAACAGATGGTATTCCACATGCCGCTCAAGCCAGGCTGCCTGCGTCCAGAGGCTTTGAAGCCAGGCTGCCTCGGGCGGCTTCTCACGCCGTAAGAAAAACTTGATCCAATTCACCAGGCGCAACGAGACCGGATAAGGCTCCCATCCGTCACCAACGCCCAGAGGATTCTTCGCGATCCAATCGGCGATCAGGCGGCATTTCGCCTCGTCGGATCGAGCAGGGTCGGCAAGATAGTCGAAGTAATGCAGGTTGTATCGCCACAGTTTGGGCAGATCCGGGGAGGCCCAATCAACGGACGAGGGGGGAAAGGTCACCGTCCGGTTCAAGAAACCAAACGAGAAATCGCCGGAAGCTGGAGCACACAAGGACGGTGAGGGACCGATATTCACGCCGGGCCGCCTCCTCACCGATCGCACCGGCGGCACACGAGAGGAAAGGCGCACTCGCTTGAGCACCTGGGCGAACATTTGGCCGGGGCGCAGATAGGAGACCGTGCGCGCGAACAACAACAGCCGTTCCATAGAATAAGGGCGGAAGCACCGGCCTACGCGAGCGCATCCACAATATCGAACGTGGCTCTGGTCACTTCCACCAGTTCCGCGAAGGGAATAGGAGAAGCATGCCCTGCTCGAATGGCCTCGACAAAAGCAGCAACGCAAGCCGCCTGTCCTTTGTCCTGCCGCCAGAGCCCCATGCGTTTAAAGCTAGGCCACCCATATCCATAGAGGGTCCGGTAATTATCCAGTTGCAGAATGCGCCCGGCGCAGAAGACTTCAAGCCGTTCCTTGGGAAACGACTTGTGACCATTGGAGAGATAGTGCACCGTCCCCATCGATCCATCGGCAAACCGCAACGTGATCGTCACCTGATCAGCAAGTGCCCCCTTCCGCCCCACCCCTGATCCCGCCCCCTGCGCCGCCACCTGCACCGACACGATCGGCGCCCCGACCAGGAACCGCTCCAGGTCGATGAAATGACAAGCCTCTCCGATGATTCGCCCCCCACCAACGTCAGGGTCTTGAGTCCAGTGATCCAAGGGAATCGCTCCCGCGTTGACGGTCATCACCAACGTTTTGGGCTCCCGAACCGACGCCAGCAGGCTCTTCATTTTTTGCACGTGGGGAGCAAACCGACGATTAAAGCCGACCATCAGCAGCAGGGCCCTGTCCTTGCCACTGTGGACCTTCTCATACGTCTGTTCAATCTCCGCCAGCTCCTCCCGCCGGATGGCCAACGGCTTCTCAACAAAAACATGCTTGCCCGCCCGCAGCGCTTCGCACACATAGTGGGCATGACTATCATGCCTCGTGGCGACCACCACCGTGTTGATCGCAGGATCAGCAAGTACCGAGAACGCCTCAGTCCCCGTCTCCTCAAAGCCATGTTTTTTGCCTGTATGGACCCCACTGACGCCCTTAGCCGAGATCACCGTTTTCAAAACGGCCGAGGTCTGCTTGAAGGCCGGAATCAGAATCTGCGCCGCATAGTTACCAGCCCCAAGACAGCCCACAACCACCGCAGCACAAGGTTGAGTGGCCCGCGGAATCCCCTCGGTCAGCCGTACCTGCCGGGCCCGCAACACCTCATCCGACTGCTCTTCCGGTCCAGGATAGCGGAGCACGATCCCCAACGAGCCGCCGGCCGTGAGCAGCCGATACGCTTCCGCGGCGCGGGACAGATCGAACCGATGGGTGATGAGGGGCGCCATGTCCAGGCGGCCGTCCGCCATCATGTCCAGCACCGCCTCGAAGTTCCGTTGCTCCGTCCAGCGCACGAAGCCGATGGGATAGTCATGCCCCCCTTCTTCATACGCGGCGTCATAGCGGCCAGGCCCATAGGAACAGGACACCTGGAACGTGAGTTCTTTCTCATAAAAATCGGCGCGCGACAGTTCCAGGCCCACCACGCCCACCAGCACGATGCGGCCTCGTTTGCGGCACATCAGCGCGGCCTGGTGCACCGGCTCGTTGCTGGTCGTCGAGGCCGCGATCACGACGGCATCCACCCCTCGTCCGCGCGAAAACCGCACCGCGGCAGCCACCGGATCTTCCCCGCGCGAGAGATCAACCGTCTCGGCGCCGAACCGCTTGGCCAGTTCCAGCTTCGCCGGGTCCAGATCAATGCCTAATACGCGGCAGCCGTGCGCGCGCAGAAGCTGCACGGTAATGAGCCCGATCAGGCCGAGGCCGGTCACCACGACCGCTTCGCCCAGCGTCGGCTGCACCAGCCGCACCCCCTGCAACGCAATGGCCCCGAGCACGGTAAAGGCCGCCGCTTCATCGCCCACCGCCTCCGGCACCTTGGCGCAAAGGTGTTTGGGAACCGCGACCACCTGCGCATGTTTGCCATTGGAGGCCACCCGATCGCCCACCGAAAAGCCGGTTACGCCCGCTCCCACCTCCATCACCACACCCATGTTGCAATAGCCCATGGCAAGGGGCTGGTCCAACTTGTGGCGCACGGCGTCCACCGTCGGCAACAGGCCGTCGGTCTTGATCTTGTCGAGCACCATCCGCACCTTGTCCGGCTGCTGGCGGGCCTTCTCCAACAGATTGGCCTTGCCAAACTCCACCAACATCCGCTCCGTCCCTTGTGAGACCACCGTACACACCGTGCGAATCAGCAGGTGCCCAGGCGGACAAGCCGGGCAGGGCACCTCCGCGATCTCCGTCTCACCGGTTTTGAGGTTTTGGAGGATTTGCTTCATGGAACCTTATTCCTTAGTGGGCTGCTCCCTGACAACTAAACGGAGTTTTCCAGACCGACTTCTCTGGATGGATTCGGTGTATTGGATCGAAATTGCGATGTCCTGACCAAGTCGCTTGCGAAGCTCGCGAATAAGCATTTGTTCATCGGTTGCCTTGTAATAGTCACCGCGTACCACACGCACAATAATCTCTCCGCTATGTCGTTGGACAATCTGCGCTTCTCTGATATTCATCATGTCCTTAAAAACGTGATCCAGTCGACCTATTCGAGCTCCATTGGGCAGCACAACATAATCTTCTTGCCGCCCGTCGATGGCGCGAACTACTCGCCCCAATCGCCCGCAAGGACAGCCATCACGATGATCGATAAACGCGATATCTCCGGTATCGTACCGCAAGAGAGGAAATGCGGGGTTATGCCAATTCGTCCCAACGATTCTATATGATCCTTGCAACCCCTCCAAAGGTACAAATTCTACTCCGGCATAATCTTCATCGACGTGCAATCGACCTTCTGGGCATTGTGAAATATTTGCCACCCCTTCGGCTTGTCCATAGTGTTGAACAACGGGCGCGCCAAAGGCCTTTGTAATAATCGACTTTTGAAATGGGAGAAGATTTTCTGCTCCCACCGTAATGATACGAACTTTGGGGAGTGGCAGCTGCTGCTCTATGATGAAAACCGCCAATAACGCCAGCACCGATGGATAACCATGGATCCACTCAATTTTTGCCTCGCATAGCGCTCTGGCATAGTCTTTCGCCGTATCGGATCCCAGATGGTACGCGCTGAAAAGCAACTGACGCCCCGGATGGTTCCAACGCCAATATGGGGGATCATGCTGGGCCAATGGGACAATAGAACGCCCCCCGAAATATGCGCACCAATCGTTTCGATCAATGCCATGCCAACCTCTGTAACGCCACCAAGTCGCCCATGTCACCTGTTCCATAGTACGTGTCTGAACAAACACCAACCCACTGCCTGTCGTTCCGCTCGTATGCACCGGCAACAGCTCAGCAGTTGCCGAGGATGGGTTCCGCAAAGCCTCTATTTCCGCTTTGACATCTTCTTTCGTCAACAGCGGCAAGCGGCTTACCGCGACGAATGGGTCCTGCGTATAAGGATCCACCCCGTACCTGGCAAAGCGATCCTGCCAAAAGGGCGTCTGCGCTGCGGCGCGCAGATGGGCAGCAAGACGCTCCTTGCGATAGCGAGCGAGTTCCTCAGGGGAGAACCCTTCATGACTGAGAACCGCCGCTTCGGCTTCGGCATACCCTCGGCCATATCGACGTCGCCGTACACGCCATCCCTCGAATCGTATTGCTAAATTCTGGCATGTGATCGGCAGTCTCAAATATAACGATTCAAGATCCATCAGTCTCTTCGCCCAGTTGTTTTTGAACAAAACATTGTGGCCTCCCTGATTCGTCCATCAATACAGATCTGCTAACGATCAATCACCCAGGCAGGCTTCACTCCACCATGGATAATCCACTCGTAGGTACGCGTCATCCGGTGTCCCAAACAATCCCACGAGAATTCTTCCTGCATCCAACGCCGCCCCCGCTGTCCCATCTCGCTTAATTGATCCGAAGACAGGGCCAGGGCCTGCATGAGACAGCTCACCAAGGGAGCCACGCCGATATCAATCCACCACCCCGCCCGCTTCTCGACCAAACCAGCCCATGGTGCCCCCTTGGACACGATAGCAGGTATGCCGCTAGCCAGGGCTTCCGCCACCACGTTGCCGAAATTCTCCGAGTAGGTGGGCAACACAAATAGATCGGCTTGGGAATAGGTCTCCCACTTTTGAGCCCCCTTGACCTCGCCGATAAACTCAAGGCGCTTCAACTCCAATTGAGCAGCCAACGCTTGCATCTTCTCCAAGTAGCCGTCGCTGTCTCTTGGGCCGGCAATCACCAGCCGCCAGGCAGGGAAATGATCCTGTACTGCCTGCCACGCCGGCAACAGCAGATCGAGGCCTTTTTTGGGATGAATCCGGCTCAGAAACAAAAGGGTCCGCAGGGGCTGTTCCCGCTTTGGAATCGGCTCAGGTATGTCGATCCCATTCGGGATAATCGCCACCGGCTGGCGAAAGCCCAGGCGCCGGATGTCTTCATATTCCGACTCCGCCGTGGCGTGAAAGCACGCCGCCGCTGAGATAGCCGGCCTTTGCACCAAAGGCCAGAAGAACCGTTTCACAAACGAGCCGCTGGCCATGGCCCAAGAGGAGAGTGTGCCTCTGGGCGAGACAATCAGCGGGATGCGATAACGGCGAGCCACGATCCCCGGATAGACATTCGGCATCATCCACATGCTATGGCTGTGCAAAATGTCCACGGTTCGAGAAGAACCCTCTCGCGCCAGCCAGCGAGCCATTGCCGGCGACCGGCCCAATTTTCTGGGTCCGATACCCATGGGAAACGCCCTGACGAAGTGAGGGTACGATAGGCGAGGGGGATCGTTGAGCACGGACAAGGTGATGTCGTGGCCCTGTTTGATCAGTGACTCACAGAGACGCACCACCGAATAGGAAAGCCCTCCAGCTTCATACGTAATGGAGGCGACCGTATGAATAGCTCTCATCAGCAGCCTAGTAAAAACGATATCAACTCGTCAGGGAACAACGATCACACCGCTCGGCCACAATGACAGAGGCCGCCTTCTCCCGCACTGCAGTTCGGTTCACCCCCATCACTCACTCCGACATGGAGAATCCCAAATGGACCGGAGCGACCTCAATAGACCGCCGCATAGTAGGCCAGTTTCACCAGCTCCATCCCCACAAACTTAGCCCAGACTTTTTCTCGCCACCACTCAGCCGCATCCCAGCCTTTCGGCTCGCTCGCGATTAGCCTATACTCGATGCCGTATTGCGACGCGACTTTCTGCCAAATCATTTCCAGCCTACGCAGATGGGGCGGATCGCTGACCACCAGGGCCGACCTCCACTGCCGATCGTTCATCAGTTTCGCCGTGTTATTGGCCTCTTCGTAGGAATTCCGCGACTGATCGTCGAACAGCAGCACCTCGAACGGCACGCCGCCTGCCAGCAGAAACCTGGTCCTCCAATGAAGGCGAAAATCGCCGCGTCGCTCCGCATCCGCGGTGAGGCCGGTGAGAAGAACTCGCCTGGCATAGCCGTCTTTATAGAGATCTATGGCTCTTCGAACCCGATCCTTCTCTCCGCCTCCCAGCACGACAATGATGTCGGCTTCTTGCGGAGCGCTCCTCGGCGCGGAAAGCCAATGGCCAACGTTCAAGAAACACCAGAGCGTGAAACCCAGGCAGAACGCGCCTGCCGCCGCCATGCCCAGCCTTGGCATTTTTATACCTATCCCCGACGGCTTTGATCTCACACCCATATCGGAAAGGATCCGCATGGTTTATGGCTTGCCGAAAAGGATCGGAAACCGTCGGCTGGTATCAGCTTCCTGAAGGCTCGTCTGTGCTACGGCCCCCTCACTTTCATTCACATGCTTGTTCTGATCAACACGAACGAAACTCTGAAACATCGGCCGCACGGCATAGTTGATGACCAGATACACCAGTATCATCTGCGCAATCCCACCGATATAGGTGGGCACAAACCAATCATCGATGCGCAACCCCAACAAAATGCCACCCAACGTGATGGGCAAAAACATGAAGAGAGAGCCTTCAATGACACGAATCGAAAACCTGTATAGTGCAGCCAGTAATATGCCCACCATGGCTCCCGCTGCCACCACTCCCCACCATCCACCGTGCCAGTAGCCCTCCCCGAACACACCCAACCCTGTCGAAGATTCAATCTTTTGGTCTCCTCTGATCAGATAGGTGAACTCAAAGCCGGGAGTCATGATCGGCTTATCTGGCAGGAGAAAACGAGGAATCAACATGTAAGGGGCCCGCCAGATCGTGGTTCCCGAATGGCCCCGGTCATATTCCCGCATGGCAAAGAGCTCAACATTAGAATAGGCTAGTCTCACCCACCAGGATTGCGACCGAGGGAAGACCGGATCTTCGGCTGCCCCATGCTTTTTGTACTCTCCAACTATATTCATGGCTTGGGAAAAACTGGTGGTGGTGGCTCGCCCTGTCATGGCGCGCGCAAAATTGACAAACGGATTTAAGACGAGCACATACGTCATGATGATTGCCAGCCCACTCATAGCAAGTTTTTTGTAGCCAGGTTTTACTAACTGCGTCGCCAAGACGACAAAAAGCACGGTCTTGATTAGCCCTAGCTTGCTTAGCAAGACCAAGCTGGCTGATAGATCAGAAACCAATAACCCATAGAAAATTGGCCGATAGACCCCACCTTGCTTTTTATACAGCCAGTAGACAGGGATGAGTGCTACCCCCGTCAGTGAACTCAGATATTTGACGCTCCCAGGAAGAACCCAGTTGAATAGCCCTATATCGTACGGGAGTTGAAGGAAATATTTGACCGGAAGACCAATAGAGAGAAATAAAACCACCGCCCATTTCGCCTCTTTAATGCTACGCTGATCTCGCTCTTCGATGGTCATGGCTGAATCGGCTCGTTCTCCCCCTGGCTTCACAATAAGCCACGTTGCCAAATAGGCCAGGACGACCACTGCCGTTCCCACCGTATTGAGCAGATTGGTCCTCGCAAGGCCAGGAGGATCGACAAAGTAAAGGGTGTTGATCCGCCCAACCGTATCGGGATGGGCAAACGGATGGGCAAGCTGACCAACGCCATAATAAAGCGCGCATACTAACAACAGCCAAAACAGCGGATTCCAGATGGCCAAGTGCGATGTCCGAACCAGTTTCCAGGCCAATAAGAGATTCGCCAGCCCGAACGAAACTGGCATAAGCACGTTGAGCGCATTGAAATCCTTGGCGGAGATTGCCTGGCTCCATAGAATCTGAAGCACGATCAACAACAACAAAAAGGCGAGATACCAGGTGATCGCCCCGACCGGCAACAGCGATTTTCCTTCAATTTGGTCGGATGATGTCATCATTGATTTGATTGTTCCAAGACCGCAATGATCTGACGCAACAGATCGACACTCGAATAGCCGCTCCGTTCGCAACGGGCCCGGCCGGCGGCGGCGATACGCCGGCGCGCTTCGTCATGAGCCAGGTAGAACTTCACCTTGTCGATCATCTCGTCGTCCGACGAAAAGAACTCTGCCTCTTTCCCCTCTTCAAAGAGTTGCTGATGCAGCTCAGTCCGTTCGGCAAGAAGAAATGTTCCCATGGCCGGGATTTCAAACGTGCGGGTCGTCGAGGTTTCCGGAATGTGTTTCCCGAGCAGCCCCAGACCGATTTTGGCGCAGGCCAGGGCGACCGGATAACTTTCTCCCCAAAGACCTGGACTCACCAGGCCCTTGGCCCAGGGGTGACTGTTGGCATAGGCAGGCCAGGCATCCCCCCAAATCCGTAGCTTAATCCCAATCGTGGAAAGAGCCTTAAGCCGTTGAGCATAGTGTGGCTGCCTGTGGCCGATGAAACAGACGTCGGAATCATATTGCGCTCGCTCCTGATCAGAAACCGTGCGCGGATAAAATCGACTGTCAAATCCCTGATAGGTCAAAATCACCTGTTTGGCGCCAGCCTGTTTGTAGAGATCAACCTCCCATTCTTTCGTGGTCACGAAAACGTCATAGAGATGAATGGACGCCATAAAGTGCCGCGACCGTTGAATCACAAACTGCGAATCCGGCGTATAGTGGAGAGCCCGCGCGCCGGTCGCTTCTTTCAAATGCTGAAGTGTTTCGGGATAGATCCACACGCCTTTATCCACCCACAGGAGATCGATACCCGTGAGCTGCTGCGTCTCTTGCCACAACGCTCGATTGATCTTGCTGACCATTGGCCCCGCATAGAGTCGCCACGCGATGGACCGAACCAAACGAGAGGATTGGGATTCGAAAACAGAGATGTCGAACGGCACGGTCTCATGGCCCAGATCATTCAAGACCTTCATGCGAGCCAGCGAGGTCGTCCCCACACGCAGTTTCCCAATGTAAAAGATTCGCATGACCGCTACTGCTGATCACACGGAATTGAGCGCGCGTTGCTTGACTGCCGCGCGAGGTACGCGGAGAGTAGCAACTGCATGCCAAAGTATACAGGCACCGCCATGGCCGCTCCGTCGAGGCCGTAGAAATAGATCATGGGAAAACCAACCATCACGCTGAGCACAGCCCCGGCTGTTTCGCTGAACAGCACGCTCTTCGTCGCGTCATAGGCAAAACAAATGCGCGTTGTAATGTGAGTCAGCGCCAACAGCCCATAGCCGGCGGCGATCCACGGGGCGAGGTATGCCCCATCGCGAAAGGCCGGCCCCAATAGCAAGGACGCCACCTCCTCATGAAATAGGGCAAACCCCGCCCATAAAGCTACGCTCCCAAGCGCCGCAATCAGAAACCACCCCGCGAGGTACTTTCTGCTCGCCGCTGATTTTTGTCTGAGCGCCTCATAGTAGGCGGGGCGAATGGCGGTCTCGGCGATGCTCGACAGCATGAGCGTGGGACGGCTCGCCAGACCGTACACCGCGACGTAGGTACCTACCTCCTTACTGGAAAGCAGTCCTCCGATCATGTAGCGGTCCGCCATGTTAGAGATCCAGCCGATCAACCCAATAGGAATCAGCGGGACCGTGTAGCTCTTGAAAGCCTGTAGCAACCGTTGCGCTTCCGGCCCATTGACTGGCTTCACCCCCGGCAGCGTCTTTCGACGAAGCAGCAGATACACCCCCCCGGAAGTCACGACGAAGGAGGCCAGCACGACGTCCACATCGCCCCCCAGCATGGTGACCGCTCCATAGGCGACCAGGGGTCTTCCCCAAGCCTCGCCGTTTTGCCAGATTCCATACCATCGATGTTGGCGCGTGGCATTCAGGATGGCGGTCTGAAACATTCTGAGCCCATCCACCCCCACCAGGGCCGCGATGAGGAGCGCATCGAGCGGCGTCGCCCATCCGACCAGAAAAGCCATGAGGCTCACAAGCAAACAGACGGGCAATGCCGCTTTGATGGCTCGCCCGATGTTTTTCATGGTGACCGCTTCGACGATCGCCTGGTTCTCCACTCCTCCTTCCGCCGGATAGTGCCGCAACAATGCCTGCAACGAGGGATTGACGAGCGTGCTCGTCATGAGGGCCGCCACTCCCATCAAGAGGCTGGCTTCGCCAAAGACTGAGGGCGTCAGCACCTCGGTTAACAAGCGAACACCGACCACTTGGCCAAGAGCCGAACCGACTTGGAACGCCCCCACTACACACAGCTCCCATCGCAGCATCTCCTTTGACTACTCCAACTCTCTTGCCCGCTCTTTGGGAATCGCAATCACATAGGTCGAAGGCGCGTCGCTCACGAGAGACGGATCATCTGGCGAGTGATTGATCCACCGAAAGCTGTAGCCCAATGGTTTAAAGAATTCCTCGAAGGTTTCCACTCGAATCCCTCTCGGTTCGGCAAAACAGGGCAGAAACTCAAAATAGACAATCGGCCTCTGCCTCTCGAGAATCGCTCGCCCGCCACGCAACACTTCCAGTTCGCTCCCCTCCACATCGATCTTGATGAGATCGATCCGTTCCTGATCCGCCAGTGACTCATCTAGCGTACCGACCCTTACCGGCACGGGCATCGCGCTGGGATCATGGCTCAGCGAGGACATGTCGCCTTTCTTTCTGACATAGAAGGTGGCCGTGCCCTTCGTGTCGCTGAGAGCCATGGGGAAAATCGTCACATTCGGCAATTGTGACGTGTTCATCCGCAAGAGTCGTAAGGCTGCCGGCATCGGCTCAAAGGCGAAGACCCGGCCCCTTGTCCCGACAAGCCTACTCGCGAGCTTGGTGAAATATCCGATGTTCGCCCCCACGTCAACAAAGGTACTGCCTTCTTTCAACACCCGCTTGAGGAGTTTTTCCGTTCCTCTTTCGTGCGGCAGTTCTCCATAAAAAAAACAACTAAAGCACATAAACTCGCGCAAATCGAGATAGATCTCGCCGCCGTCCGAGAGCCGCGCCCGATACCGTTGAAGAGATGGCACCAGTCGCGCGACCGCGGCGATAAGCGGGGCCCACCCGCGCGGAATCACGCGACGTGCCACGTTGACGGTTGATTGCAATGATATCGGCATCGTCGAGCAATCTCCCCGCCGATCGGCTCAACTCGGCACATATCGGGGCAGCACGTCAAGGAGCGCGGCCGCCATGTCTTCCATCGCCGCATCAGCAGCCGACACGTTGGGCACAGAATCAAGCGACATCACCAACCGCACCAGTGCCCCGTCGATCCGGCCCTCGGTTAGCGAATTCCAGAGGAGAATAGGTTTCACCGCGTTTTGATCGGCAATGATCTCCCCCTTGTGCTGAAACCAATAATAGACCAGATGTCTCTTACCCTCGATCGTGGCCACGAGGCGGTTGATGCGAAGCGGCTGGTGATTCGGCCCCTGTCGGTTGGGCAGCTCCTTAACACCCTGTTCCTCGATGCTCCATCCGTTGCCGGGCAAACAGACCGCCGGGTTGTGCGAGTACGAATCTTCATAGAGAGACGGAAAGTAGGGCACGAACACGTTGATCACCGGCCCACCCGGCTTGGCGAAGTTGGCCAACAAATAGTCGCTCCACGGAAGCGCATTGCGGTAGATCACGTCCAGCCGTTCGTGCTGCCCTTTCCAATCTTTCAACTCGAGCGGAAACATGCTGAATGGCTCGCGCAACGGTGTCACCACCGTCCGTTGCGGCAGAACGAACGGCAACGAGGCCACCCCCGCCATCAACACGACCGTCGTGGCTAAAGCGGGAGCCCCTCCTCCGGCAAATGCCCTGGCTTGCACGGCCAATGAGGGTCCCAACCCACCCTCCGGCAACAAGGCAAAGTCGAAGGCCGACGTTTTGTGGGCAGTAAGCTTAGACAGCACCCAATTCACACCGAGGATCAGGCCTAAGGCGGGGAAGAAAATCACCCACCCTTCAAAATCGTGCAAAAATCCCTCCGCCGTGTTGACGCCCAGATACTCCGAGAACACGGCTGTGAGGGCGATTCTGATGCTGTTCATCAGCACCGTGATCGGCGCGGCAGCCAGCAGCAATAGCCCGATGCGAACCAGACCAGCTTTGCTGAAGACTCCGACAATATACGCCAGTGCCACCAGCGGCAGCAGGTATCGTAGCCCACTACACGCCTCAACCACCTGCATCTGCATGGTGCCGATGTCGATCACATTGCCTTCGAGGTGCACGGTGATGCCGGCGAGTTCGATCAGGGCCGCGCCTAGCCGAGACGAGATGAGTTGCAAAGAGCTGGACATCTTATTGAACAGCACCGTCGGCATAGGCACTGCAAAGAGCAGCAACGTGAGTGCCGTCCAGTGTCGCTTCGCCTGCTCCCAGCCGGCCCAGAAGACAAAGACACCGCACGTCATCAGCAACAGGCCAAACCCATAGACGCTGAACATGTGCCCATAGTGGGCCAGCATCAACAGAGAGACACCCACCCCCAGCGTAACCGCACCACCCAGACGCGAGCCCTTAAGCGGTAAGGAGGCCGCCTCCTGCTTGAGCAACACCATGTAGGCCCCCACCAAGGGAATCATGATGGCGTGGCTGTATTCTTCGGAATTCCACTGTTTGAGCAACCAGTCGATGCCGGCCGGATAGCCGATCCACACGGCCGCCAGAGGAAGCATCAATGAGAGCAGATAGACAATGACCATCGCCTTCAATCCTCCTCAGCAAGATGATGCAGCAAGGAGGTGATCCAACAACGCCGCGCAGTGTTTGGAAAACGCCGGAAACCGGAAAATGTCCGCATCAGACGAGGACACTCGCGGCCGCTCCAATGCCGACAGAATGGCCGCAATGAGCGCCTCCCGATCGTCACAAGGCACCGCATAGCCCGCTGTCCCGTCCCGCAGGGGATCCATGCTGCCGTCTTCGCTACCGCCTATCACGGGGATTCCCGACCGCATGGCTTCCAAAAACACGATTCCGAACCCCTCTTTCGTGCTCGGCATGACGAAGACGTCGGCGGCACGGTACAGATCTGGGAGGTCATCCTCGTTTACTCGACCGATGAATTTGACGTGGTTGTGCAAGCCCTGCTCTCGTACAGTTTCCTCCAGTTTCATCCGGCCATTGCCGTCTCCAGCGATCACATAGACCAGATCGGGGAAGCTTCGCAGCAACTCCGGCATGGCGGCAATCACGCGATCATGACCTTTATATTGTTCGTCAAGAGAAATGCGGGACACCGTCAGTAGCAGGCGCTTGTTATGAAGGCCATATCGCTCCAAAAGATGGACAGGCTTCGGCCCCGGCACGTACCGGTCGCTCACCGTGTTCGGCAATACACGGACCCTGGCTGGCCGCACATTCGCCCACGAGAGAAACCTATGTTTGGTATAGCGGCTTACGACGGTAACCATGCGCGCTTGCTCCACGCCCCACCGCACTACGGGCTTTGGGCATCTCCAGGCATCGATCCCATGCAGTTGCACCCAGAGCGGAACCTTCATGCCTTGCGCAACCATAGCCGCCAGCGGAACCTGGAGGATGTGGCCGCAGAACACCACGTCGAACGGCCCGTCCGTCATCGCGAGCCGAATCGCCCGCAGCGAATAGCCGACTTTGTTGAATACCGGAGGCAGTTGCCGCACGCGGGGTGGAAGCTCGCCTTGATCAGACCGTCCCAAACGAGGCGCGACGACGATCTCGGCTACCGCATCGTTCTGCGAGAGGGCGGTCAAGAGATCGCGGTTGTACCGCGAAATCCCTCCGTGGCCGCCGAAGCCGTCGGTGATCAATGCGAGGATGCGGACAGATCTTGTCATCTGAACGTCTTATTATCGAGCCGACGCGACAATCTGCGCCCATCGCCTAGTCCACTGAACGGATTCCTGCTCGCGCGCGCCCATTACAGGCTGATTGCTCTTCCAGACCGACGGGTCTTTCGCGATCCACTGCGTCACAGGTGTTGAGAAACCCGTCTTTCGTCTCTTGCGAATCGCTTCGGGGATGGGTACGCGAGGACTCTGTGCCAACAGATCCTTCCCCCGGACAGCGGCGCCCGTGATAAGTGCCGGTGAGAGCCGCTTCACCAGGTATGAATCGACCAAGGGGGTGCGAATCTCCAGTGAGTGGGCCATGCCGGCCCAATCGGTATCGCGCAGCAGTTGGTTCCGCATGTACAACCCGGCTTCCATCACAGCAACACGACCGGCCGCGGAACCTGGATCTGGTACAAGAATCTTACCGATATGCTGGAGAGGTTGGAGGCGGCGAAGCCCTTCCCTCACCATATCTTGTTCCAGCACTTGGCCCAACTCATCGGGCATGAAGAGTCCTCGGCGAAGCAAGTACGCACCCGCATAGGTTCCACCGTATTCCAATGCACGGAAGGCTTTGGGATGCACAGGGAAGCTCTCTTCAAAGAAGTACCTGCCAACCGTTCGCACCAGGTATCCCAATAACGGTATCCGAGACGGTACAGCTAGCCGATGGACCAAGCGAGGAATTCGGCTAAACGAGGAATACCCCCCCAGCAGTTCATCGCCCCCAACACCGGACACTGCGACCTTCAAACCGAGTTCGCGCGCCGCCTTGCTGACAAACCACGTATTGATGCCGTCGATGCTCGGTTGATCCATCGCGTTCAAAATGCGCGGTAGATCCTCGCGGAACTCGGGTTCGGTCACGATGCGGGTCGTATGGTGCGTGCCGTATTGCTTGGCGACCTGCTCGGCAAGCGGCCCTTCGTCGTCTGGCTTTCCCGCAAACTCCGAGAAGGTTACGGTTAGCGTCCTGACGTCGGACTGCCCCGCATCACGCATGAGTCCCACCAACGATCCGGAATCCACCCCCGCCGACAAGAACGCGCCGACCGGTACATCGGCCACCAGATGATGGCGCACGGAATCGAGGAACGCCTCCCGCGCATATTCACGAAGATCTCGCTCATTGAGCTTGAGCGGCTTGGTTTGAGCCTCGGCATAGACGCGCGCCAGCGAAAAATACGGCTTCGGCTCCAAGGGGCCGACTTCCCCCACCCACATGATCGACCCCGCCGGCACCGCCCGAATATCTTGATACATCGTATAGGGTTCCGGCACGCTGCCAAAAAGATAAAAGCCGACGTGGCCGGCGGGATCGGGATCGCGCGAGACCTTCCCCCCCGCCAGCAACGCCTTGACTTGACTGGCGAAGCGGAACGTCCACCCATCGTCCGCGTAGTACAACGGTTTGATTCCGTAGGGATCGCGCGCGAGCAGCAGCGATTTTTTGCGGCTGTCCCACAGACCGAAGGCAAACATGCCGCGCAGGTCCTTGACCATCTCCTCTCCGCGGTCGGCATACAGATGAAGCAGGACTTCCGTATCGGACATGGTCCGAAAGACATATCCTTTTTCCGCCAGCTCTTGGCGTAGCGTTTGGTAATTGTAAATCTCGCCGTTAAAGACGATGGTCAGCTTGCCATCCTGGCTGCTCATCGGCTGGGCCGCCCGTTCGTGGAGGTCGATGATCGCCAATCGCCTGTGGCCTAGCCCGACACGACCATCCCCTGACAACCACTCTCCCGCCCCGTCCGGCCCTCGCGCTGCCATGTGGTCGCGTATTCGCCGCAGTTCGTCGCGCTCGACGTCCAGCGCCGCATAATGATAGGCCACGATGCCGGCGATTCCACACATGGCGTCAATCTGTCATCATCGAAGCCGAAGCCCCTGAGGCGCGGGCAATCCCCTTTCGCATTCGGCGAGGGCCAAAATGAAATTATTACTGGGAAGTAGGTGCCGTTGAGCGGCGTCAACCGCTCCCCTCATACAAAACACGTTGCCAGTCATGCGTACACCAGATGAGAGATCTTTTGCCGTCACAACAGGAGCGGCAACATCACCGAAGACATTATCCCGAATCTCGACGTCGACCGGCGGGCAACAGGGTTTGAGCACCGCCAAGCCGGCATGGCCGCCTCTTGTTCGATTATTCCTGATCACCGTATTCGCCATATTCTGCGAAGTGAAGGCGAACGGAGCATAAGGCTCGGCGACCGTGATGTCGTTACCGTATATCTCAAACCTTGGTCGAACGTTGGCATCTCCCCGGATCGCGACGCCATGAGCGCTCAACATTGTCATCGTGTTATTTCTGACGATTATCGCTCCTCTATCGTCATGGGCATTGACCACAACGCCAGCGATGCCCGAATCTGGATCAGCTCCAGTCATATGAACATCATGGATCGTATTGTATTCCACAATGATGTTGGACGATCCAAGGCCGATACCGAACATGCCTTTCAGATCGAAGAGCGTATTGTGGTCGATGATGCCGGCGGCAACGCCCTGTTTAATGTCAATCCCCTCACCATTCGCCCATGAATCCAAGCCGAACGCCCTCCACCCAAACCCGTTTCCTCCGATCGTGTTCCCGCTGATCCTCAGCATCCGCGTCACAACCAGCCCTCGCTCCTCTCCTTTCAAGTACCGAATATAAATCCCCTCATGACCATTAGCCGTGATGACGTTGTTGAGGATATCCACATCTCGAAAGGTATTGGTCCCTCCGATATGGATGGCCTGATAAGCGTTGCCGAAGAACTGACAATTCGCCACTCTTAACGATCCATACCTGGCATCGGACGACTGGTACCAGAAACCGATGGCATACACGTTTGCGAATGAGAGACGCAGCCCCTCAACCACAACCCGCTCGACCGAACCAGGCTGGAATTCGACAATATGGTTTCTGCTTGAGACATAGAAATCGCGCGACGGATCAGTGCCGGCAAGCGGCCTCACATACAGAACACGGGAAGGGGCATCGTGAAAAAATTGTCCTGGCGCAGTGAGGGCTGCGAGCGCGGAGACCTTCTCATAAAACCGATTGTTCCGCTCGTCATAGACAATAAGAATCTCCTTCGGGCCGTGAGATCCGGGAGCCACGGCTGCCTCGGCTGAGAAGATCTCGCTATTGGGCGCCCGCATCCACGAACGAATGTGCACCGCCCCGGTTAAATGTGGAGGGTCCGGCGCCTCACCATAGGCTTCGATCGTAAGGGACCGAGAGACCTTAAGCCAGGCATTCTCCCATGTACAGCCTCGTTTGAACCGGACATGGTCGCCATTCTGAAATTGAAAGGCGGAGACCTTGTCAACCGACCGCCATGCCCTCGCTTCGCTCAATCCGTCATTGGCATCGCTGCCCGTATCACAGGCCACATAATAGACCGCAGCCTGTGCCGCTCCGTTGTCGATTGGCACACCAACCAACCCGCCCAGCACCATGCTCATCAGCATGGGCGTAAGCAGGGTGTGCAAGGGATTCTCCTTGAGTGTCAAAGCTTTCGTCTCCCCACCATCTGCTTTCGCATGTAAGACAGACATACGCCTCCTCCTTTTCAACACCTCAAGCACCATGCCCTGGCTGCCAGAGGTATGACGTGGAGACAGATGTCGCACGCCTATCCGCGAACATGCTCTCACCCGTGCGCCTATCGGCCGTTGTCCTTGAGCCCCCTTGCGTTCCCTGTGAGTGTACGGAAGTTCTTTTCGCGAGACGGCTACCGGACCTTAAGTTTGTGTTAACGAATCGTTAAAAGAGCCGGTGGCTGCCGCTCGCCTGTCCTTCCTCGAACGATTTTCTGTTGCAACGGGAGCACTTTGCCCTTCTGACCCGTCGGACTTGCGAGTCACGCGCCTCTGCCCGTAGAGCCAGCGCGGACATCTGTCATTGTTATAAATTTAGCCGGTTTTTGCCATACCGCCTTCGACGGGATATTGTTTCACGAGCGCAGAGCAATTGGCTCCAATGGATCATAACAACGAAGAACAAAAGAGCGTTACGACGACCGGTCGTGTGAACGGTGCTTCGGCCATCCTGGACGGATTGGCAGCCTCCTCTGCGTGATGCGAACGAAGGGCCGCTGACAACCAGCTCCCTGTCCAGCCCCCGTTGGGGCAGGGTTTCTCATTTCGCCCGTAGAGGCTTGGAGGACAGGGGCTGCCTTCCAACATGAGAATCTTTTTAGCATTTCTGGTGCACCAGTCAGCACCGCTCAGTAGCCCCTCTTCCCTCTTCTATGGTCACCTATACCTCACCACTGGAAAGGCAGGGGGGAGGGCAAGCCGCACCGCAAAGAATTTTGCACATACCAGGAGCGTGGGCTCGTCATGACTCCGCCCCTGAGAGTTAGAAAGAAAGGACTGTTTTATGAGAATCAACGAATTGCCCCATAAAAAAAGGAGAGCGGTGCTCATTGGGACCCATGATCTCAATTTTGGAATCAAACTGGCTGATTGGCTAGCCTCTTGTGGCTATCAAGCGGTGCTCATTCGCTCCTGGGCCACCATGCTCGATGAATGCCGGGAACTTCGCCCTCAGGCCGTCGTGATTGACGAGGCTCAGACCGCTCAGGCGACTGCGCCTTGCCTTGCGCACCTCGTGCGGAGTATTGAGGCTCTCTCTCCTCATGCCGTACTCATTGCCAGAGGGGCAGGGCTTTTTGCGGCACCTTCTTCTGGAGAAGAAACATCCTCGTTGCGCCTCATCAGAGTTTGCTCGGCTGACTTCGCTCACATTGGGCGCCTGGTCCATGCCGAACTTAACCGCGATGGAGCGCCATCTCTTGTGCCTACGACCAAAGTGGCATCATCTCCCAAGCCCCCTCCTTCGTCGCAGTCGTTCTCGCTCCCTACAGAAGATACCGACGGTCGGATGGTCTGCCACCGCTGCCAAGGGTTGATGCATCCCATCGACCCGCTTGATCCGCTGGATGCCATGCGAACCGGCAAGTGCGAGACCATGCAGGCCTGGCGCTGCATCTCCTGCGGAAATCTCATCGACCCTATCATTATTCAGAACCGCCGCATTGTCATGACGAGCCGCGCCCGTCGGCGGGGGACCTCGCCGCGCCAGCCGGTGTTCAGAGGAGTGCCTTCCTAAATCGGAGAAAACCGTCGAGAAAAGAGGGCGGCGGCGTCCGTGGGCAGACACTCTCGCTGCCGCTATACGCCAGACTCCGTTTCACCTAGGCAACAGCAACCCCGCCCAAGCGGAGCGCCCCCCGTGGGGATCCGTTGCGAGATCTTTTTGCCCGCGCCCATCCCGTATCCCCCTTCATCGCCCATCATTTTTGTCACATCTGTTGCAGAAATTGTCATCCATCAGTAGCTCTATCCGTCGCATTGGGGCATAACCGACCATCGAAAGACTACGTAGTCGAACCACTACGGTAGATCCATCGCTTGCTCACAGGAGCAAGCAGAGGAATTCAGATTCTTGACGCAAGATTAACCGCGGATCGACAAGGAGCAAACCTGCTTATAACACTGGAGCGAGAAAAGAGTCGTGGTGACGATGAGAGGTCAAGACCGCGCGTGAGCCGGCTTACGCGCTTGTAGTCACGATATACATTTTCTGCTGAGCCAATCCTTCGACGTGGAGTAAGGAGAGAAAGGAGCATCACCCATGGATGGGAACATTTTTACTGTTCGTTCTGTGTCGCGTGGAGTAAACCGGGTGATCCACCTTATCAAGGTGGCATTGTCCGGGGCGTGGATTGCGGGAATTCTGTCGCTGGGCTTTCTCGGACCTGCCGCCGTGGCCCACGCGCAAGTGGCGATTCCAGCCGAACCCTTCCTGTCCGTGACCATCGGGCAGGAACAATTTCAAGCGACACCTTCCTGGCGCTACGACCGGGAGCAGGATCTGTTCACCCTGGCCCAACCCTTGACCTTCACCCATTCAAGCGGCAGCACCTTGATTATTCAAGACGCCGGGGCGATTCCTGATCCAGTGTTGTTCTTCTCCGCCAGCGCCACGAACTTAGCTACGGTTCCCTTGACCTACTTATTTGCTATCAATGTTCCCCTCACCCCGACGCTGCTCGGCCCCATTGACTCGCACGCTCAACTGGGAATCACCCTCACCGATGGCTTTGGCAATGGCGCCACCGTGCAACCCGTCGTGCCAGGCGGCAGCCTATTGACTTCGTATGACCTCTTCTCAAACGGCAGTCCGATCTCAAAGAACGTCGATATCGGTTCGCTCTTTTCCATCCTGGGCGGTACCGGCACGACTACATTCAGCGCCAACGGTCAACTCACCTGCGGGCAACCTTGCGTGACCATGTCGGCCATCCTGTCGTTCACCTTGACGCCGCAAGACGCGGCTGGCTTCAGCGGCCGTGTTGTCCAGACGCCGGTTCCACTGCCGGCTGCGCTCTGGCTCTTTGGCGGTGGGTTGGCTGGGCTAGCAGGATGGACAGTGCGCCGGCAGACGACCTCTGCGTAACTGGTGTTTCCGGCTTCAGTCTGTTCCCGGGACGGCTGGAGCCGGCCGCCTTTCGCTACCTCAAAGCCAATGCCAGTTCATCCACGCCAAACGTGATGGATCCCCCTCGTTCCGCGTTATTGGGCGGCTCATTTGGAGAGCGTAGCTTCTATTAGGAATGTTCGGCTTCTTGCCCGTGTGTTTTTGAGGCGCCGGGAAATGGAAGGGGAGTACTTGAGTGAGAACCTATCGACTTATGGGTCGGAGCTTATGATTCGGAAAGGAGGTGCTTGCTCGCCAAACCAATGATCGCGCCGATCGCGGGAACTTGCTCCCTGCTCCAGGTTCAGAGGCGTTTGTTGTGACGAGAAGAACGGTGACGCTGGGTGACGCTGATTGGTCTGTGGGAGCGTGACCGGCTTCCGACTTTGACTCACCTGTGTTGGAGCAGGTGCCGTGGTAGGGCCCAGAGCGATGTCTAGTGCGTGTTTCTTTCAGCACATGAGGGTTGTGAGTGCGATCAGGTGTTGTTTTGCTGCTCATACAGCGTTAGCTCGGCATTGAAAAACCAGGTGAGACCCTTCATCGTTGCGGCAAGCATTTTTTGTGCCACTCTAGCCGCTCGTTAAGATTGTCTTAATTTTTTGTTGCACCTGGTGCAGGGGTGGATTTTGCTCTGGATTTACCAGGGAAGGCCTTGGTATGCTCTCGACCGTTCATCGCAAACCCTTACGGGCAAGGGTGAGGATGAATGGAGCTTTTAGCAAATGGGGCTTTTAGCAAAGGAGAGTGTACTATGAAGCGCCTGGTCTTTTTCAGTAGCCTTGTGGCAGGTACTTATCTCTTGGCGTTGCCGGTCCCGTCACCTGCCGCGACGATCACCCCGAATCCTGGGTTTGATCCTGGAATCAGCTATGAATGGCTGATTACGATGGGGATGAACGATGGGATTATCTTCCGAAGCAGTGACCATCCGGATTCGCCGACCAATTTAGGAGTCGGGCCTCGAAGCTGGGCCGAACCCTCAAATCCCGATGGGCTCAAGGGCTGGACTCACACGGTGCATTGGGTGGCGTTGGATTTGAGTGGCCTCACTGAGAGCGCATTTTTGGATGTGACTCTTGCCCGAGGGACGACGGGTGGATTGTTTCCGGCCTTTACGTTGTATCGAGGTTGGGAACAGTTGGGAACGGAAACCCACCAATTTAACAATATCGGCTCGACATCATGGGCGCCAGGCCTTACGTATCTCGGTCATGTCGCAAACGGCGGTGGCCCTGACGGTCTGCGGCCCGCAATAGGCAAGGAAGGTCCCACCGTGTTTGGACGATTCCTCGTCGAACCAGGCTTCTACTCTTTAGCGTTTGGCGGGAATGCGCCATCAGATATCGAACAGTCCGGACGGCAAGCCTACACTGCCCGCATTAAAACAGCCCCAGTTCCCCTCCCCGCCGCAATCTGGCTCATCGGCGGCGGGCTGGTAGGTCTGGCAGGCCTGGCGCGGCGGCACCATTCCTCAGCTAAGTAACTCTCCTTGTATAGGACCGTAACTCTCCTTTGTAGGATCTGTGTCGGGGCGACCTTAATCGGTCGCCCCGATCGCTTCTTTTTTCTCCCTTTCACCCAACAACGGCCATTACCACTCCGGCATGGATGTGCTCAATCCACATGTGAGCGGCTACCAGTATGGGTTTCCCAATGACTTTACGCTCCACCCCAACTTGGAACAAAATCTCCTCGAACAGGCCCCTGGCACTCAGCTCTATCTCAACATTGATGTCTTCGACGACACCAGTGATGGCTTAGGGCCTCAACAGATGGGCGTGGTGCTCTACGGGGGTGGGATGACGGCAATGGCTTGAGCGATTTGACCTATCTTGGCTCCTCCCTCGCTCCTGTAGGCGGGAACGCACAACTCTCCTACGCTCTGACCGGGCACTACTTCGGCGAATACACCGTACTCATCGGGGACAACAGCAGTTACGGCGGACAGTACAAGGCGCTCTTTACGATTTCATCCACGCCGCTGACGACCCCCGTCCCTCTCCCGGCGGCCGTCTGGCTTTTCGGAAGCGGCATCGTCGGCTTTGCCGGTTGTCGCGTTGGCGGATGGCTGCATAGAGTTCCGCTTGTTACTGCTCACTGTGTGCCGGATGGAGGCTCGGCTATCTTGATGGTCGCCTCCTCCGGTGCTTAAGAGAGACGGCCAAGGTTCGCCTATCACGAACTTCATCGTGATTGTCCTGCATGGCTCAATAAACGCAACGGTCTGCTTCAAGGCCGGCCCGTCGCAGAGGCATCCCGCCATCTTTTTTCTGGATCGGTGAGACCATGCGACTAGGCCATTTCGCATCGCAGGTGGTGCATCGCGTACCAGCCATTGCTGGTTGAGCATCGGCAGCTCCTGCTCGCCCCCGCCGTTCAAGCTCAAGGGATGACCCTGAAGAACTGATCTTAAACAAGGGATCTCGGCATGAAGCGCATCGTCCTATCGACTGCCATTGTATCACTCATCCTCTACACCCAGCCCAAACCTTCTTCGAGGAAGAAGGCCACTGCCCGAAACGGAATCTGAACGGCCAATGGGTCTCGTATCAGGCGGAAGTGAAAATCACCCCCCCACTGGCGTTTGCAAGTTTTCAATCGAAAATGGAACGGTCCAGAGCCCCTACGACTTCTCCATTGACAGCCCCAGGGAACTTCCACCGTGTCTGCTCGGATGACAGGACATCCTCAAGACCCCAGCCACTTTCAGTCACATCTGTTGCAACGATCGGCTCCTGTCGGTGGTCCCCCCTGTTTCGTTTTGATAGGGTTCGCTGCGTAGGTGGCTCCGCCACACAGTTCATCGTCGAACCGTCTGTTACGGAGGTGTACCATGGCCATCGTTCGTTCATTGCTCGTGGGAGTGACGCTCACGTGCAGCCTCACGGCGTTTGCGTCAAATGCCGGAGCGTCCACCGTGTACCTTGGCGACCCCAATCCCGGAGGAATCCGCTACCACTTGTACTTTGCCTTCGATACTCCCGGCACCCTCACCGCCGCTACCGGTCAAGCCTTGCCGCAAATCGGCAATCCCACCGACCGGCAGGATTTCAACAGCGATGGCCTCGTGGACGAAGTGGGGCTTAAAGCCTGGCGCGGCATCTTCGACCCACCAGGGCCTCTGCCGCCAGATCAGTACGGTTGGTCACTCAATTCCCGCTGGTCAGTCGTCGATCTGACCGGCCTCCATGCCAATGGTTACGCGCAAGCCCACGTGAGCATTACATTGGAAGCCAACACGACGCCACCTGTAGCGACCGACAAGGTGTTGATTCCTGCCGTCACGGCCTGGACCGGCATCGAAACGGCCGGCACCGCGTCGTTCACTAATAATTGGTATCCCAACGGCATCTCGACGACCAATTGGTCCGATTGGTGGGCCACCGACTTAGCGGCAAGCGCCCTAGCGGGTCATGTCTGGGCAGCGGCCGACGACCCCACCACCCCAGCTCACACCGTCACGCTGACCCTGCCGTGGATGGCGCTTACAGGAACCAATGACTATCTGACGCTGGTGTTCGGCGGTAACGACTTCAATCAAAGCAACCCGTTTGAATTTCCCAACTTCACCGCACGCGTGACCGTGCAGGCCGCGCCTGTGCCTCTCCCGGCCGCTTTCTGGCTCTTCAGCAGCGGCATCGCGGCGATGGCGGGCTTGGCGCAGCGTCGCGGAAGTGTGCAGCGATGACCCACACCCATTGCGGAAGAGAACGGCAACCATCGCGCGATTTTCTGCGCGACCCAATCAGCTTCGCTTGACTGGCTTGACGGCGGGTCTCTATCTTGAACAAGACCTGGCCGAGCGGCTTCCGCCGCTCGACACCGGTCTTTAGAATCGGTCTTCAGAAGGCCCAGGTTGTCACGTGGCCGGCTGGTGTGACCTTGCGGATGACGTGATTGGCGTCGTGCACGAACAACGTCCCATCCGGGACGGCGCACAGCCCCTTGATCGTCCCAAAGTGGGCCTGGTTCGCCGGTCCGTCGGCATAGGAGGTCCCGCTCGGCTGTGGCGCGCCGGCGATCGATTCCGTGCGCCCTTTTGCTTCGTCGAGTCTGAGAAGCTGATGGCCATCGGCCCGCACGAAGCCGGCGCCGAAGATGATGCGGCCGTTTGGATCGAGCGCAAGGCCGCTCAACCCATCGATATGGGGCAACCCCTTGCGCAGCTTCCCGGCAAGATAGACACGCGTGAATGTGCCGTCGGGACGGACCCGCCAGATCGTGGAATAGAGATCCGCCTTCGGTGACTTCAGCCACAAGAGCGATCCGCCCATCACCATCTCTCCGCGCGCCTTATCCCATACCATATAGTCGGCTCGCACATGGTGTTCAGGATCACCGGCCGGGCAGACCTGCGGCTTGTCCAGCAACGTGGTGACCGTCTCATCCGGCGCCACTCGTTTGAGCTGGCAGCGCCCATAGTCCATCACCCAGGTATGGCCTTGGGGATCGCGCGCGGCCGACCCGATGTCCATGAAAATCTCACGGTAGTCCTTGAGCGGCTCCGGCGCACAGGCACGGGGCGCTTCGGGAATCGGCACCAGCTCATTCTGCGGCGTCAGCCGCAACACCCGGCCGTAACGGCCAAATGCCCATCTGGTTTGATAGGGGAAGACCAGGCTTCCCTCGGCATCGACGCTGATCGGACCGACGGCCTGAGGATCAAGCCCGCTTGCGCCGACCGTGACGCCGCACTCGGGGTCCTTCCCTTCGCTCAAGATGTGGCGGGCACGGTCCACCGGCGTAATCGCCCCGTCCGGCGCGATGCGCCACAACCCGGTCGCGTATGGATTGCCTTTCATCCGACCATCTTGGTGCGTCTTGGCCGTGGAAAACACCAAGAGGCTGCCATCGTCAAGGCATGCCATTTGGCGAGGCACATTGAAGAACGGGTCCAATGGATCGAGATAGGGGTTGTCGATCTCGATGCGAGGTGAAGTGATCCTACCCTTAAACGTGGTCTTGTCTTTGAAGGGGCTGGCCAACCGCCGCACGCTCTCGGCGACCTTCACGGTCGCCTGCGGCGCGACAAAAGTCTTCTCTTCGTCATAGGGCTTGCGAGGCTCCCATCCTGGAGGCAGAGACCCAGACGCACTCTCAGCCCGTTGCTCAGGAGCCGGCGAAGCCGGTACCTGCGCGGTGGAGGTGTCAGATGGTTGGCTGAGTGGTGTGCCCGGCAATGAAGCGCCGGGCTCTGCCGTGCCGACCAGTTGCACGGCGTCGATCTGTTTCCAGCCTTTCACGGCCGGCGTGTACAGATGGATTTTTATCCGCTGCACAGGAAAAGCCGTTGGAGGGAAACGGACAATGAACCAGGCGATCCGATCCTTTGCGTAGCGGTTTGGATCCTCTCCTTCCCAAAGCCGATGCCAGGTCCCGCTGGAATCCGCCGCCGCGATCTTGACGATCGATCCAGGATTCAACGTCTGCCGCACTCGCACCTCGGTGGCATAGACGGGATTCGCAAATGTCAGGTCCAACCACTCTTCCTGCCGTTCCGCGCTGCTGGGGGTCCATGCGCGCTTGCTGTCGGAGTAAGTCGGCACGTCGGGCTGGCCGGTCGCTTGTCGCGCGCTGTATTCGTCCGGCCGATACTGCGTGCTCGCCACCGCTTGTGTCGCCCACTGCCCCTTCGAATCCGCAAGCACCTCCTCTTCCTTCACCTGGTCCCATGGAACCACCACTCCAGGCCCCATCTGCGTCGGCGAGCCGAGCCCGTCACTCGCAGCCACCAGGGCCCACAGCACCACCAGGGTCGCTCTGCCTCCGTGGATTACGACGCTACGCACCGGATTCCTCCACATAGTTCACACCCCTGCGCCGGCTTGGATGAGATAACCACCCCCGATTGCCCCTTAGGCCAGTACCTTACTCGATCACGGAACCAAAAAGAAGAGAGCCTGACCGAAGGAGGCTACAGACCGTAGGCTCAGCGGTCATGGCGAGGTGGGCAACGCCGCTTCGCCCGTTGCCATGGCCAAGTCGTCGAGATAGATGACCGAATCCTCTTCGTTGACGGTCGTCGGCATGGCGACGACACGGTTGCCGACGCGCTCGGCTTCCGGAATCGGCCACGTGAAGTCCGGCGTCACTCCGCCGATCCATTCAGATACCTTGATCCATGGATTCCCCTGTTCACGAATCCAGGCCTCGTAGATTCCCTGTGGGCGGGAGGTGTCAACATGGATACGCACCTGGTACCACCGCCCGGCGAGCAGCGGAGCGGGATTCAGATTCTGGTAGAGTTTGTCCCGATTCCATTCGCGTTCGGCACGATTGTTCGCCAGCGGCGCGCGAAAATTCCAGAACCATCCACCCACCGGTGCCATGGTCGGATTGCTTTCGGGGCCGGTGACGTTGTGCCACCCG
>JANDJC010000005.1:0-51118 GCA_024331045.1 Nitrospira sp. | reverse complement strand
ACGCAAACCGCTCCCTCGTGCAGGGATACGGCCCCCGGCGCCCGAAACTGTAGCTCGGCATCGGTCGCGGATCGCGCCACGTCGTACTCGAAGTCGTCGAAAAGCACGAGACGGGCTGCTTCTCCCGATAGCGGGGTCCCGTCACTTGCGGTTGGCGATCCATCTCCCTGTCCGCATGCGGCAAGCCCCATCGCGAATGACACGATGCAAGAGAGCGCGATGAGGAAATCGGTTGTTCGTTGTTTCCGTGGAACCACTCCTCATCCTCCTGCCGAGTCCCATGCCGTTGGCCCCTGCTCCATCGAGGCTCCATCGACAAAATCGACGACAGTGCTCAATCACCACCACGCTTCGCGCACCACCACGCTTCGCAGCATCTCCACTACTTTGGATAACATCCGTACCAGCTTTTCCGTTAAGTCCGCCCATCCATTCCGCAAAATTTCATCACGTCTGGTGCAACCATTGGCATCGACGAGCATGGATCCCCTTTGCGGCGGCACACGCTCTCGCCTGTTCGTGATCGTGAGCGATTCGGTCAGTGATTCGGTCTTGGAGTGCCCATCACTCGATGAGGGTGTTTCTTGATCTTCGCTGTAATGCCTCCGCATCTCAGCACACCATCTTCAGCAACAGCCGCGACGGACCGTCTGGCAGCCAATCTGGCAATGACCACGTGGGGGAACCCGCTAGCACCTGCTCCCTGTGTACCGCTCCATTCTTCCCTGTGCAATGCAAGTTCAGTCGATCTAAATGTCTCCACCACAGCCAATCCACCTGCTGACCCGATCGATTTTTTCATCACATCTGGTGCATCCGTTGCGGCGGTCTGTAGCTGGTTGTCCTCCTTTCCCTTATAGAAGGCAGGAGAGCATCTGGCCTTCCCGTGAAGAAGGCTCGAACCATGGAAGGCGTGATGATGGCCGTAACGATGGCATAGAAAACGGGAATGCGGTGGGAAGACGGAAGGAGTGCCGAATTCATTTTTTGCCAGTTTTTTTACCAGGAGGTGTGGTGATGAGACGCAGTAAGCTGGTTCGCACGGTTGTGTTGGGTGGTGCACTGTTCGCCTGGGGTCTTGCCCAGGTCGGATCTGGACAAGCCGCAGTGGTTAATTCTCCCGGCCCTACGACGGGGATCGGCTATGAATGGCAGGTGGTGATGGGCAGTCTTGATCTCGCTCATTTTCACGGATCGGTCGGCGCCAAAAGCTGGGCCGAACCTGGCCAGCCGGTCGGTGCGAAAGGCTGGACCCATACGACCGACTGGGTGGCGCTCGACCTAACAGGCGTTGGAGGGCCGGTGTACCTGACGGTCGAATTGGAGCGGGGACATAGTGGCAACAGTCAGCTTTTCCCTGCCTTCACACTGTACCAAGGCTGGGAGTTGGTGAATGACGATACGGACAATCACACGTTCAACAATACGGGCAACATCTCCTGGGCAACCAATTTGACCTACCTGGCCCATGTTGCCAACGCCGGTGGACCGAACGGAACGGATAGCGGCACGGGCTCTGAGCACGTTCATGCGACTTTCACCCTCAACCCCGGCCTCTACTCGTTGGTCTTCGGCGGGAATCCGCCCTACACCATTCCACCTCAGGGTGGGTCGCATTCATTCTCCGCCACCCTCTCCACCGCACCGGTGCCTGTTCCGGCGGCATTGTGGCTGTTCGGAAGCGGAATCATTGGCCTGGCCGGCTTGGCGCGGAGACGGATGAACGGCTGAGAGGCGGTGAGAAAAACGCTCCCGGATCGCCGACTCGTCTGATCCGGAGGAGCGTCGTTCGTGAGTCTCAACCCACCATCGGGCCGAGCTGCCAGAACAACGCAGCCGGCCCGATGGTCATTTTGAAGAAGGTCACAGGAATGGAGAGAAACGGAGGTCAAGTGCCATGATCATCCCGCACAAATTTGCCGCCCTCACTCTTGCCAGCGCCCTTGCTTTCGCCGGCTTCTCTGGCCCAACTCATGCCGCTGTCATCGACCTGACCCACGTTGATTTCGAATTTGATGGCTCCCCCTGGACGCTCGGCTGGAAATTTGCTGTTCATGAACCGGTCTTCGCTCACTCTCTTGGCGTGTATGACTCCGGACAGGACGGCCTTGCCGACTCCGCCCAGGTGGGCCTGTGGCTGGCGACCGGCGGAGAACCACTGGTCACTGCGATCATCCCG
Organism: Nitrospira sp.; assembly: GCA_024331045.1. Taxonomy (GTDB): domain Bacteria; phylum Nitrospirota; class Nitrospiria; order Nitrospirales; family Nitrospiraceae; genus Nitrospira_D. The sequence continues at coordinate 48,939 of JANDJC010000005.1, read as the reverse complement.
GCTGGAACAGATGCGGCGCTGGATGGCTTTTTCCGCTTTGTCTCGGTGAGTCCGGTCGTCTTGACACCGGGCATTGAATATGTCCTCGGCTCCTCTTCGCCGGGCGAACTGGCGACTTCCTTTTTCGGCGGCAACGGCGTGGTTGATCCTCGGGTGACAGTCATTGAGGCTCGGTATTCTTCTGAGTGGACCGGCTTTGCTTTTCCGGAACTGACCGATTCCACTTCAGCCGGCGGCGCGCTGCTGGGAGCTAATCTCCAAATCACACCGGTGCCGCTCCCAGCGGGGTTGTGGCTCTTTGGCGGTGGCCTAACCGGATTGACTGCCTGGGCTCGACGAAAACATTTAATGGAGAAAACTCCGTCACACTAATCATCGTTGTCGGATGGTGACGCACCACCATTGCAACAAAGGAGGGTGCGACTATGGTAGGCAGACTGGTCGTCATTGCATTGGGGGGGCTGATCGTTTTGGTCTCTCCTCCTCATGGTTATGCTCTGAACGGTGATGGCACGATTCCCCGCGTGCCCAATCCTCCACCACCGGCCGATGTGGTTCACTTGCCCGGTGATCTCCGCTCAATCCCGGTGCCAGGTCCCAGCGAGCACGATCTCGCCGAATATGTCAAGGACAAGCAGATGGCGCTCGTGCTGGGCAAGGCGCTGTTTTGGGACATGCAGGTTGGGAGCGATGGGAAGACGGCTTGCGCCACTTGCCACTTTCGCGCCGGCGCCGACCCACGATCGAAGAACCAACTGTCGCCAGGTCTCAAACGGGTTCCGAAACCAGACTTAACATTCCAACTCGGTGGTCCGAACTATCAACTCACGGAACTTGACTTCCCCTTAACGAGACTGGCCATTCCCGGTCAGCGTGGGGCGCTTGATCCCCTCACCGACCGAAACGATGTCGTGAGTTCCCAAGGAGTCCCCTTCCTGGCACCGGGACCTGATCCGTTAGGTTTCCAAGTCGGCCGATTCAAGACTCGCCGGGTCGAGCCACGCAACACACCGACCGTCATCAATGCCGTGTTCAACCATCGGCAATTTTGGGATGGCCGGGCCGAAAACATTTTTAACGGCGTCAATCACCTGGGCGACCGAGATCCGGAGGCGCGGGTCTTGGCTTCGATCGGCGGTGATCTCGTGCCGGTTCAAGTGCGATTGGTCAATTCCAGCCTGGCCTCCCAGGCGTTGGGGCCCATTCTCAATGAGCTCGAAATGGCCGAGCCGGGCCGCACTGTTCAGGACCTTGCCCGTGACCTACGGAAAGGCAAATTTTCTCGGCGGATCGGCAAGCGGGTGCATACGACGCGCCCGTTGCAATACCAGCTTGTGGCTCCCTCCGACAGTGTGCTCGGCCCTTGGAGCCGCTACCCCAAGCCGGGCCTGCGGATCAACTCCTATGACGATCTGATCCAAGCCGCGTTTCAAGACAAGTATTGGCGCAGTGAGAAACGGATCGTGGTGGCGGACGATGGAACCATTACGGTCGTCGATCGCTCAAGCCGAAAACCAAATGATGAATATACCCTGCTCGAATACAACTTTGGCCTGTTCTTCGGCCTCGCCATTCAACTCTATGAATCGACGCTGGTCTCGGATGACTCGCCGTGGGATCGATTCCGGCGACTGCACCCCAATCCATCCGACCCGGCTCTCAATCCGTGGACCAACAAGAACCCTGAATTCATCTCACGTCTGGCCCTCTTCGGCGCCCATCTGTTCAATGACCGAACCCGCGGCCCGCACAACCTGCGCTGCACCAACTGCCACGAGGGACCGGAATTGACCGACGCCTCCGTGCGCCGGATCATGATGGCTCCGAATGGCCCCGTTCGCAACCGAGACGGGAACATCATAGACAAAGGCTTCAATAACATCGGGGTGCGCCCGACCGAAGAGGATCTGGGCGTTGGCGCAAGCGACGAGTACGGCCCCCTCTCCCACAGCAAGCGATTGTTTCCCAACAACCCGCCGGCCTTCTTCGACGGCGCGGCAGTCACCAAAGGCTTCGGCGTGGAGGGAGCCTTTAAGATCCCCTCGCTCCGGAACGTGGCGCTTACGGCTCCATATTTTCACAACGGCGACACCCCTTCGCTGCGAGAAGCCGTGATGGTCTATAGCCGAGGGGGTAACGTGTTTCCGATTCGGCAAACCGATGGAACCCTGATCGAGCCCCTTGGCGTCGCCAACATGACACCGGATGAGGTGGATGCCGTAATAGCCTGGCTTGAATCCCTGACGGACGAACGGGTGCGCATCGCGGCCGCGCCATTTGACCATCCGCAACTGTTCGTGCCGAACGGCCATGTTGGCGACCACCAACGGGTGGTCCCCAGCCTGTTTGGATTTGCCATGGACAACATGATTGAAATCCCCATGACCGGCGCGGAAGGAGGGCCGCCCTTGCCCGGATTTCTTGAGGGAATTTTTGGACCGCAGGCCAGCAAATGGCCGCGGTTCCGCTCGCTGGAGTGTTTGCCGACCCTGATGATGCAGGGAAAATGCTCATGAGGTGGTTGAGCATGGATCTGTCATTGCCCGCATCCATTCCATCCAGACGACATTGCAGCGATGTTTGTTCGGTTCTATCCCCATACCGCTCATAGGGGGTGGAATGGTGCTTTTCCCATGGAGGGACTCCTATGACACCACGTGGACTTATGATTGGCCTTGTGGCCAGTGTTCTGGTACTGAGCAGCGTCGTGTTCTCTCAAGTTGTGATTCAAGTTCCCCACCCAGATGATCCGCCGCCCCCTCCATCGCTCAAAACCATCCCAATCCCGGAACCGGCGAATCTGTGGGAATTCGTGCGCGATCGGGAAGCGGCGATTCGACTAGGCAAGGCGCTGTTCTGGGACATGCAGGTCGGCAGTGATGGCGTGACCGCCTGTGGGAGTTGCCACTTTACATCCGGCATGTCAGATAACAGAAGCCGGAACTCCCTGTCTCCTGGTCTCAAACGCATCACGCGGACTGGCCAGCCCAATCCGGACACCACGTTTTACAACAACCTGGGACCAGTCGGTGAAGTGACGTCCGCGGACTATCCCTTTTTCCCCCGCAGCAATGACATCCTGTCGTCTCAAGGTGTTCGCCGCTCCGTGTTCGTCGGTGTGGGGCTGGGACCGGCTGACATCACCAGAGCGGAGCCAGACCCGAACGGCTTCCGAGTCGGATCGGTCAACACACGCTGTGTTGAGCCCCGCAATACTCCAACCGTCATCAATGCCGTGTTCAATCACCGACAATTTTGGGACGGTCGGGCGGATAACGTATTCAATGGAGTCAATAGCCTGGGCGATCGAGATCCGAACGCCCGTGTCTATCGGGCCGATGACCCAAACAGACTGATCCCCGTTCAAGTCCGACTCGAAGACTCAAGCCTCGCTTCGCAAGCCGTAAGTCCGCCGGTCGATCCCTGTGAAATGTCCGCCGTGGGCCGGACCATGCGGGACATCGGGAAAAAGTTTGCTCGCTGGGCTCCGCCAGGCCAGCCGGTCTTTAATCTCCGGCCGCTGGCCCTCCAACAGGTCCATCCGCAAGACAGCGTGCTCGGTCCCTTGAGCCGCTGGCCGCAGAAAGGGCTTGCCGTGCCTGATTACGCCACCTTGATCCGCCAAGCCTTTCACCGGCAGTGGTGGGACTCACCGAAAATTTTGCGTGTCGCGCCCGATGGAACTACCACGGTCGTCGATCCGCCGGCCAGCGGAGGTCTCCATGCCAATGAGTTTTCGCTGATGCAATACAATTTTGCTCTCTTCTTCGGACTGGCCATCCAACTTTACGAAGCCACCCTCATAGCGGACGACACGCCGTTTGACCGATTCATGGAGGGCGACTCCACGGCGTTAAGCCCCCAAGCCCAGTTTGGGCTTAACCTCTTCAAGAGCCAATTGCGGGGACAGTGCATCACCTGCCATGAAGGGGCGGAATTGACTGGCGCGTCGGTGCGCCAAGTGAGGGCCAGCCCCATTCGGATTCGCGAAGGCCAAGCCATGGACCGTGGGTTCAATGCCATTGGCGTCCTCCCCACACTCCAAGATTTAGGGTTGGGCGCGCGGGATGAATTGGGCAACTGGTTATCCATGGCCAAACGGCTGATCCCACCTCCGCCAGAACCGATCGTCGTTGATGGGGCGTTCAAAGTCCCGGGGCTGCGCAACGTCGAGCTGACCGCCCCCTATTTTCACAACGGTGGACACCGGACCCTTCGCGATGTCGTCGATTTCTATAGTCGAGGTGGCGACTCCCACACCGGCATGGTCACGCTCGATGGAACGGAAATCGTCACCCTCGAAGTCTTCACGTTCACCGAGGATGAAATGCAAGCCCTGGAAGCCTTTCTCCGCTCCCTCACCGATGAACGGGTCCGGTACAAACGGGCGCCGTTTGACCATCCGCAAATCTTCATTCCCAACGGGGTCGGCCAACCGGTCGGCTTCATGCCCGGCGACCGGTTGGTGGAAATTCCGGCGGTCGGTCGCTACGGTGGAGCTCCGACCCGGCCATTCCTCGAGCCAGAAAGCGGATCGAGGTAATCGAGTTCGATTGTCAGGCCGCCGCTGGCTTCTCCGGCGGCGGCCGTTTCCGAATCAACCACCAAACACCTCGCTGAATTTCATCTCACCTGGTGCATTCATTGGCACCCGTCGCTATTCAAGTCTTTATCCCCTCTGGTAGAAGTTGGCTGCGAATAGGGCCACATGGCCGAAGACTCACCGAGCTACTTGTACCTAGGTAGTATTTGATCATGCGGCAGCAGGGGCTGGTGCAACTCATTAAGCTTTTCCCTCCTCCTGTGCCTCAATGCCGGCGCGGCTACACCATCACCCCGGTTCCCCTGCCCGCCGCCGCTTGGCTGTTCGGGAGCGGACTCGCGACGATGATCGGCATCGCACGAAGGAAGATCAGGTAACGCTCCCCTACACGCCGCCGTAGTTTCGGAATGAAGATGAAGGAGGACGCCCCATGGCTCAATCACAGTGGCTTGTAACGCTGGGACGCCCCCCCCCCGTGTCACTTTAGATGTGACACCGTCAGGGGCCTTTCTTATGAGAGCCAAGCAGCCCCGACCCGGCAAGTCATTCACCGGCGGGGGAAATGAGCTATTGAAGGGTTATTTGAAATCGTTGGTACAAGGTTTCGTGAACGGTGTTTTACACCTCCACCATGCACGTATGACACCGTCAAGCCCTCAATTGAACCAGGAATGATTAAGAAGCAAAGGAGCAACCACCATGCGACAACTGACAAATTTGGCTTTAGCGAGTGTGCTCGGCATTTCGCTTCTAAGCACGGGCCCCGTCTTCGCCAACACAATTTATATCGGCGATCCGACGACCGGAGGGGTTCGGTATCACCTGTGGTATCAATTTAATAACCTCGGCACATTAACCACCTGGACGGGCAACTCGCACCCCGTCAATTCAGCCGGCCAGCACACAGACGCCGGCAGCAACGGCCTTGTCGATACCATCGCCTCAAAATCGCATTATGACCAGATCCGCCTTGGGGGCACAGCCAGCAGCCCTATCGAGCCAGGCATCTACGGCTGGACCCACACCTCTCGCTGGGCTCTGATCGACCTCAACCCTTTGTATGCCAATGGCCACACCGTAGTTGATGTCAACATCGCCCTCGGCCGCTACGATGACGGCACGGCGGGCCGAGAAGACTTGATCCCTGGCCTGACCGTGTGGCTAGGGAAAGAAGACTTGGGCAACTGGTCTCACACCTATGTGAACGGCATTAACTCCACTAACTGGGGAGCCTGGAACGGCGATCCTCCCTGCGCCCCGGCCGGAACCTGTTCGTATTTCCCCACCTTGGCGCAGGCCGGACTTGCCGGCCATGTCTGGGCCGATGGCGATGACCACACCAGCCCGACTGGCACGGCGTCCGTCTTTATTAATGACCTGGTGCTGGGGCCCGGTGGCAACAATTATCTGACCGTTGTCTTGGGCGGCCGCGCCGACTTGGCCTCCACTGGCGCCGCCAAGAACTTCATCGCGTCAGTCTCCGTGGTGCCGTTGCCCGCCGCCGCTTGGCTGTTCGGGGCCGGCTTGGTCGGCTTGGCCGGCATGGCTCGCCGCCGCATGGGCGCGTAACCTTCACTGCCGTTGTGTTCAAAGTGATCGGGCCGGATCGTGACCGGTCCGGCCCGGTCGCTCGCCTCTTTCTTGCTCAGTCAACGCCCCTGTCATATTGCTCAGCTTTCCTTCACACCCGGACTCCTGTACAGTGCATGTGTGATTGGCCTTGCACTTCGATTCCTGCTGACCATTACCCTCGGCTTCATGAGCGTCTGGGCACCCCTTGCTCATGCCACGCTTGAGCCACGGCATGTCGTCATTCTTGCCAATGCCGCCAGCGCCGACAGTCTGGCCGTGGCGCGGCACTATGCCGCGCGGCGTAACATTCCCGAGGACCATATCATTGCCCTTGCCCTGCCCCTTCGTGAATCCTTGAGCCGGCGCGACTACGAAGAACTGGTCGTCGCCCCGCTGCGTCGCTCTTTGGAAGAGCGCCGCCTGGCCTCGTCGATCCGGGTCATTGTCACGACGTACGGTATTCCCCTTCGTGTGAATGCCCCTGAGTTGTCCGACGAGGAACGCCGCTTGCTCGCTGACGCCCAGAGCCGCGTCAAGACAAGCAAGGCACGGCTGGAGCAGCTCCACTCCGAATTGGCGAAATTAGCCGCCTTGGACTCACCCCCTCCACCGCCTTCCACCGGGCAAGTCGTCCTTGAGGCAGCAAAAGCGGCCCTGCTCCTCTCGCAGATCGACAACTCGTGGCGCACCGCTCTTGAGCGCGTCCGCCATCAAGGGGGGACCGAGGCCGGGCAAAAAGCGATTGCCGAGTTTCTGCAATTGACACAGCAATACGGGGGATGGGCGATGTTGCTCCCACGGCGCCTCGGTCCTCAACAGCCTCCTCCTATCCCTGAGCCGCCTCAAGCGTCAGCCTGGCGCACGCTCCTGGAACGCACGATTCCTCTCTGGACCGGCCTCCCCCATCGCCCGCTTCCGGCTGATCGCCAGCTGATCTATCGTTGGGCCGAACGGTTGTTCGGGGTGCGGGGAGTCCTTGAACTGGCAAGCGCCGAGGTGGACCTCCTCACTACCGGCCATGCCGACGCCAGTTTCGACAACGAACTGAGTCTCCTGTGGTGGGACCCCGGACTCTACTCGGTTGCCTGGCGATGGAACAATCCCCTCTTCGAGGATGCCGTTCCTCGGCCGGATGACCCGCCGGTGCTCATGGTGAGCCGCTTGGATGCCCCAACGGCGGAGTTGGCCAAGGGGCTGGTGGATAAGGCGCTGCAGGCGGAACGCTCCGGCCTGCAGGGGACTGTTTACTTCGACGCGCGTGGGTTGCAACCGGACGGCCCGACGGATACCTATGGCGTGTATGACCACAGTTTGCGGGAAGCCGCCACATTGGTCAAAGACCTGTCCGCGTATCACGTGGTGCTGGACCAGGCTGAACCGACCATGACGTCTATGCCGAATGTGGCGCTCTACATCGGCTGGTATCGGTTGCGGTCATACGAGGATGTCTTTTCGTTTAATCCGGGCGCGATCGGCTACCACATGGCGTCGGCCGAAGCTGTGACCATTCATGATCCCAATGAACGGGGCTGGTGCAAAAACGCCTTGGAGCGGGGGATTACCGCGACGTTGGGATCGGTCGGAGAACCTTATTTGGATGCTTTTCCAGAACCGGCCCGTTTTACGAGGTTGCTCTTGTCCGGCAAGTACCCGCTGGTTGAGGTTTATTACCTGACCAGTCGTTACGTGAGTTGGCGCATGGTGCTGTTCGGCGATCCGTTATACAAGCCGCCGGTGGATCAACCACGGCCATCTGCCGCTCGCTCGCTTCGTTTGCCGGTTGCTCCATCAGAGCGGCCAATGGGCCATCCTCCCACTCTCTTAGAACAAAGCCGCCGCGCTTACCTGCAACGGTTGGAAACCCTGGTCTCGATTCTCAAGCGGATCGAGACGGAGCGACCTGAGACGGAGGGGCCAGGAAGTCCGTAACTCGTCAGCCCGATCCTACGCCAGATCGTCCAAGCAGACTTCCCACCGCTTCTTTTACGTCATCGACCGATATTTCTCTCATGCAGAGATTGTCGTGGGGACAGACCTCCACAAAACAGGTATGACATTGAACCCGCCGTTCAAGAACGATATGCCGACCATCCGGATGCCAACTGCCATAGATATCCCGCGCCGCCATGAGCGTTACACATTTCGTTCCCACCATAGCAGCAATATGCTGAAGCCCCGAATCAACGCAGACAATTGCTCGACAACAGCGAAGGACGGCCCCCGCCTGGGGAATTGTTGTTAGGCCAGCTAGATTCGTTACCTGGCTTCCAGTTTCTTGCGCGATCTCCCCACAGAGGGCAACTTCAGCTTTTCCACCAAGGAGAATGGGGTACATTCCTTGTTGATCAAGGTACCGTATTATTTCAACCCAACGGTCTCTGAACCAACGATTAGTAGGACGTAGTAGGACGTTTGGCTCCAGGCGCCACGGCGACGAGGGGCCGGCCGGTGGCACGGGCCCCGCTCGCAGTCGTTCCGCTTCCTTGGTCTCCTCCGGCCCGCTCCAGATTGTGGGAGCGCAATCTCTCACAACAATCCCTTCATCACGAAGGATGCCCCGCAACCGCTGGACTTCGTTGGGGTGTCGGAGTTGCTCTGATCGCAACGGACGCCACAGCCGAACACGGCTCTGCCGCCACCCGAGGCTATATTGGGATCCCGCAAAACGCGCGAAGAGCATGTCTCGTAAGAGTCTGCCAAAGGTAGCATTGACTACCGGCAATGCTATCCACAAATCAATCTGACGAGAGCGAAGATCCTTGATTACCTTCCAAATCAATTGGGGCCGTTTCATATCGCTTGGCGCATACACGACGATGTCATCGATCCAGTCTTCTCCACCCCCGGCACTTCTCGCGCGCCAGGGAGCGTCAGGGTGCCCGGACTGGTGAGTACCATGAGCTTGGCCGACGGCCATGTTTGCCGGATGGCCCACAGAGCAGGGATCGCGCAGACTGTATCACCCACGTTGCCGACGCGAGAGACGCAGATCTGCTCTGGGAGCTTGCACGGACGTCGCGGCCACGGCAGCAAACGTGCCCGCGCAACAAGTGGTTCGAGGTTTTGAGCACGAAGTTGATCACGACTCGTCGAAGGCAATCCATTCTCTCACAACCCGGTGATTACGATAGTCCCCCCTCCTCGTGCCTCCTCATGATCCTGTGGAACGCTTACTCTGCGAGTTCCTTCGGCGTCTGTCTCTTCCCATCCGTCGTTCACCCACTTAACCTTTGCTTTTCCATTTTTTCCTGAACAAACACAAGACAGCTTCTGAAAAAGGCGTCCTCTTGAGAAAGACGTCTTGAATATGGATTGAGCACTTGCTGGTTAGATCAGTGCGTGAGGGTCGCGATCGCTCTCCACTCCCTTGGCGCTCGTATGGTGGTTGTCACAGAGAGGGAGCACGGCCCTGTTAGCGGCGCCACGGTTCTTTTGAAATGAGAGTTTCCCCCCTACCCTTTGGAGTGACCACTTGTGGCGAGAAGTACAACTTAGCCGAAGGAGCGACCTCTTCAGGCAAAGGAAGGAGCGTGAGAGACGGGGATTCTCTTCTGCTCATACCAATTCGACCCCTTCTTCGGTCTTGGCCCATCATCTTTTGCTAACACCGGCAGGAAGTTTTGATAGCTTCTCTTGAGAGCTCAGAATAGGAGAGCTCAAGAATACCCCCGTCATTTCCTCTCCCTGTTTATGTCCTTGCTCTCTCTCCTTGCTTTGAGCGGAGCGTTCCCCTTTGCAAGGAGAAGGCTGGCGACCCCTACGTTGCCCCGCATTCCTCCTGCGGCTACTTAATCAGCAGGAGCACGCCACCGGGATCGTTCGGATTTAAGTGGTCTCGATAGGTTAACGTGAGCCCTTGGGCCGCATAGGTCAGATCGCTGGTAGGAATTCCAATATACTTGGTTTCACCTGGCTTCAATACCAGTTGCATCTTCAATGCGGTTGGAGCATCGGAATGGGCACTTTCTTCCATTTGAAAGCCTCGCTCTGTATTCGAATTGTTTGAGACTTTAATCAAGACCGGTCTGCCCGGCCGTACCCGAAAGTCAATCACCGTGGCCGGTGGATGCCAGGTTTTCACCGAACCGATCTCGACCGCGATCAATCGCACATCGACGACGAGTTCCTTGAACGGTTGGCCTACAACAGAGCCGGTCTCAAAATCGCCGACTTCAACGCCGCCCGCCTGGAGAGCAAACAACGGTTCCTCTGCAAAGATTCCTCCAGCAATGCACGCCAGAATCAAAAGCCCGACGACCGTCTGCCGCATGATTGTTTGTTTCCTTTCGATCCGCATGAGGTTATAAGTCCGTCGCGGGATGATGTTCCCCCGAGGATGAACAGGCGGGCAGACCTTCTTCTTCCAACACGTGCCCGCTGACGACCGTCTGTCCGTCAAGCTGGAACAAGGCCTTCAGTCGCCTTGTATGCTCGGAAAATTTTCCCTTGGCCTCGGCCGTCACCTCTCGCGTCCCATCGGCGTTGGCGACATCACGCTCGATGGTCACCTGGTAAAAATCAAATCCTTCGAACACTTTATTGAACACCTGCGCGCGTAACAGCGCCTCCAGGGGCAGCTCCTCGGCACGAGCAGAGGCTGTCACAGCACAGAGCAACATCGCCATCAGCAGAGACGGTCTTCGCATAGTTCCTCCTCATGAAGAATGGGGTTATTGAGAACTGACACCGCCCTCGGCCGTTTGTTGCCTCGCCGGTTTCCACGCTATGGTTCATGTGAGTCCCTGACTCATCTCAACCGAGCACGCCCCCCTCCTGCGCATCTCTCCGATGAGCAAGTCGCCTCTGTGCCAACCGTCCAGCGGGACTTACCCTCGCTTGTCGAAGTACTCATCGTAACGATGGACGAAATCCTTCTCGGCCAGGGGCTTGTGACACACACGGCAATTGTTGAAATCTTCTGCCAATGGCTTTCCATCCGCACTGAACGCACCAAAAACCCAATTGCCGGTTTTGAAGCCGTCGTGCACGTCCTGCCCCCACCCATCGCCTTTTGCCATCACGAAGATCTTCGCCAACCCGTCTTTGACCAGGCGACCGTCCGGCCCTGTGACCGGCGTCTCTCCCTCCATCTTGACCTTATGCAGCTCCATGACCATGATTGTGCCAGAGGGGAAGAACTGTCCCCTCGCTGTTCTGCTCCCCACCTGATTGATAAACAACTCGCGCACCTGCTTCACGTCAGGACGCTGAACCGATGAAAGAAATTTGGGCCAGTTTTGATAACCGGTCGGGAACGGAATCTCTCCGTCTTTGAGCACGCGAGAACTTGCTGGTTGAGGCGCACCCCCCATCTCCGCACAACCACCTGTGAAGCCTGCAATAAGCACTGCCATCAGCAGATACCGTGTTGTCATCATTGATGCCTCCTTCGCTTACGATTCGGTGGTACTTAGCAGGTTTCCCCATCGTGGGCTACCGATGCGTGCCACCGGAGTCCCCAGATGCAACAAATTTTTGTGAGAGCGGTAAGAGAAGGAGGGAAGGGCCAGAGAAGCGCGAGCTAGCGGGAGTGGTCACTTACATAAAACTGTTCCTCGGTCGGTCCCTCAACAGGGAAGGGATCACGGGATGGGCTCCTGGCCATTCCGATTACCGTTTTGCATGGACGGCTAAATACCGAAAAATGGCTTCGCGATCCTGATCGGTCAATGGTGGGAGCCCCTTTTCGCGCATGAAGCCTTCCATGCGGGCAACTTCTTTTTTCCACTCGTCGAGCGTGCGGAATCTCGGATCGGGTACTCCATGCGTGACGCCGTGATCGCCGAACGGCTGAAGATGGCAGGCTGAACACCGTTGCGCGAAGATTCGCCCATCGGGGGTATCCAGGCCGGGGATACCGCTCCAGGCTCCGCCACATCCACCCAGCCATCCAAGAGCCACAACGCCCGCCCCCACAAGCACCACTCGCCAGAAACCGAATTGCCACGTCTTCATGGAGACCTCTCATCGGTTCTCTTCTCTCGTCCGATGCTTACTTTCTTCTTCCTTTCTTCAGCCAAACGCCTGCCCATTGTTCACAGGAAATCAATGGGCGCGAATGGCCGCGGCTCGCCCGGCAATGAGTCCCGCCTCCAATGGCTGGCCGATGTCTCTGAGCAACGACGCATACCGCTCGAGTGTCACAGCCAGCAATGGATGCTCCCGGCCCATGGTTTTTTGCTGGATGACGAGGGCCCGTTCGTATTGAAGTTTGGCCTCGTCCATAAATCCCCGCTCGTGAAGCAACCACGCCCAGTTGGCCAAAATTCTTCCCGTGAGCGAGGCCTCCGGACCAACAGCCGACAGACTCACAGCCAAGGCTTGCCGGTAATACTGATCGGCTATTTCTAGCAGCCCTTCCGCATGGTACAGATTCGCCATGTTGTTGAGCGAGATGGCAACAGCCGGATGACGATCCCCGAAACGGCTCCGTCGTAGAGTCAGGGCTTCCTCGTACAACGGCTCGGCCAGGGCGTAGAGCCCTTTCTCCTTATACAGAGCGGCAAGGTTGTTCAGCAGCGGAGCCGGATCGATAGTCGTCTCTCCGTGGGGCAATCGAGCCATGGACAATGCAAGCCGGAAGAGCGTCTCCGCTTCCATGAACCGCCCTACTTTTCGATAGAGGCCGGCCAGGTTGTTGTATCCGATCGCCACATCGGGGTGCCCAACACCCAGCCGGCGCTCGGCAATCTTGATGGATTGGAGATAGAGCCGCTCGGCCCCTGTGACGTCTCCTTCTTCCTGATAGATCTCCGCCAGATTGTGGAGAATCGAGGCCGCTTCCACGTGGTCCAGCCCTTGTCCGCGCTCCCAGAGAGCGAGGGCCTGTTCATAGGAGCTCTTCGCCCGGTCGTATCGACCCTCCTCTTGAAAAACCAACCCAAGCTGATTCAGCACGGCCGCCATCCGCTCACCGGGGCCAACCCGTTCCAATTCATGACTAGCTTGAAGCAAGAGGGCTTCTGCCTCTCGATACCGAGCCTGCTCTCGCGCAACAACGGCAGCGTTGAGCAAGGTTTCCCAGCTTTCTTCACACTCTGCGACCCCAGGCACACTGATCATTGCCGCCAGCATGATAGCCGTCGTGACGCCTCTCCAAGGAAACACATGCTCTTTCATTGAGCCTGCCTCCTCATCTCCAACGCGTTTCCCTCTACCTCCTTCCTTTCCTGATTCTCGGTCATCATGCCTTCGAACAGACAGTGACCCGCCCATTGTCTTCCCCTCTTTGCTGGGCCCCTACACACCCCTTCATCCTGACCAGCCGCTCATGCCTAAGTGTCTGAAACCCTCCTCCGCTCTCCTTATCGTTTCCTACGGTCCCCCTCTCCCACCCCTGCACGAGATCCCACCGCTGCACGACATTTTTTCTATTGGCAACGCCCAACATGAGAAGAAGCTCTCTCACCATCTTGGCATCGCTTGGTTGTTACTCGCGGCAAGACCGGCATAGTACACCGTGACCATTTTGGGATTTCTGCCAACCGAGAACGTTGCCGTCGTTGTCCCACTATTCGGATCAATGAGTGAGACCGTGCCTGCAATCCCTGGCGTGGCATTGGTGACGACGACGCCCCTGGCCGAGCCGGCCCCGGCCGGTCCCGTGATCCAGAGATCCATAGCATGGCTGGTCGCTGGCGGCAACGAGACTTCTCGCGCCACGTTGAGGGGATTTCGGTTGAGGATAACCAGCAGGTCTTTCCGCTGATTGGCAGCCTGCGCGTCGCTCAGACCCGCCGAGTCGTTGGACGCCAACAGGTAAAGCTGACGGCCATCCGGAGTAAACTGAAACTGCGCGACACGGACGTCTTGTAGAACCGGAGCCGGAATAGCCGTAAGCGTAAGCCCCCCGGACACCGTTACGTCAACGGAAGCAAACCGCGTGACGACATGATCGGAATCGGACCGGTCTTCGATGATCACCAGCAACTCGCGGCCGTCGGGGGCCATGCCGACGTGCGAGATCGACTGCGAACCGGAGATGTGGACCTGAACCGATTTAGAAACTGGAGGGTTTTCGAGCGGATTAATCTCGATAATCTCAGACGGAGCGCGGCCAGAGAGATAGGCATAAGCCTTGTCTGTCGCCTGTGACCAGAACAATCCTGTCGGCGCCGCATTACAGTTTACAGTCGGCGGCATGGCAAACTGTCTATTGCACAGATCAATCACCATAGGCAGCTCACTCCATGCCGTTCCCCCTCCGGCGATCGGAAGTCCAAGCAATACGCTGACAATCCCCGTCGTCTTGCTTGCAACAAACACAGAGCGCTGGCTCGGCGGAAGGGCAAATACCACAAAAAACTCCCCCTTCCCCGAAAGACACACCCTCGACGTGATGCGAGGCTGTTCCCCTCCTCCAACCCCCAGGTGCGAATTGTGCAGGATCGACACCGAGCCTCCATTGGTGCAGCCGGCAAGCCTGTCGATGCCGTCAGGATCGCCTTCGTTCGTCGTCCATAGTACTTCTCTGTCCACTGGATCTCGATAGATCTTCGTCGGTCGTCGGCCGACGCGCAGCTGTCCGGTCGTATCGGCCGGATTTGTCGTGATGAAATTCTCAAGAATCGGGGGCGATCCTCCGATTGGATCGATCGCCGCCACTCGATCGCCGGCCGTGTGGGTCACGAACACCCATTCGCCCAGAGAAAACGTGACACCACCAATGGCATCGGGTTGAACCGGACCGAGCGACAAGGTACCAATGACAGGAGAAAATTTGCCGTCCAAGCGCAGCGTGGTCAGCGTCGTATCGTCTTGATTGACGACGAAGGCCATCGGCGTCGTGAGCGGGCTGTTCGGTTCTGGATCATCACTGCCTGCCCCACAGGCGGCTAGAAAAAACATTACCACCCAAACCGACAACCGACTTAGCCACTTATACGAACTGATCGTCTTCTGCCCACCCAGGCTACTGCACTTCTGATATTCCATGGGATGCTCCGTGAGACACATACTGGCCCTTAAAACAAGGGAGGGGTCACGAACGATTTAGTCACTCCTCCAACATAACTGATGGCTTGCTGGAGATTGCCATTGAAATCACGGTAGATCGGAATCTGGGCAATGAAATAGATCTGCCCAACATCAAACACATTCACAACCGCCCCGGTCGAGAAGGCCACGAACGTGTGATCGGTCGTTGGAACATCACGTCCGATGATATGGGCATCCAGCATCACTACTCGATTGAGTGTCGGATCCAATCGATACAACGCCGCCTCGATGTTATCGCGATCCTTGTAGCGAAAATTAATCTGATTGGTCAGCGTGAGCCAGGGGAAGGTAACGAGATTCAAGCCCGCGCTGACGGTAAATTCCTGCCCGAACCGGTAGCCATCCGAATTCCGCATGGTGTATCGATAGTTGCCGGACAAAAATTGGTTGAGGCGATGCGGCAGGATTTCATAGGTTTGATAGAAGCCAGGCTGAAACCCAAATGCCCCTCTCCCTACTTGCAGCGTCGATTCCGCGAGTTGCCCGGTCACAGCCTCGTGACCATAGTCTCCAATGGGAAACCAGATCCCCATTTCCAAGACGACCATGCTGCGTAGAGTCGGAATGATGTTATACTTGACCTTCCCTAGAATATCTCCAAACCCTCGATCAAATGTGTTCGAGACCGCGCCCGTGCCGATCTGTCCGACAGCGTCAACCATTCGATAGGGGATCTGCACTTGGATGCCGATTCGCTCCGTCAAACCATAATTCAAGTCCAAGACGCCGATTTGCACCAATGTCCTGAGCTGACTGACCTGACTGTTGGCCAAGATCAGTCGCTTGGTCTGCTGATTGGCAAATGGGATGGTGTTGGCCCCTTCGGGCGGAATCTCGTTCGGCGTATGGGTAAAGTTCACGTTGACAGTCAAGACGCCAGCCGGTGAGACCACCTGTTGCGAACTAATCACCACAAAGCAGCTCGCCGACCCGCAGGACGCTTCCGTCTCTGCTCCCCCCATAAGGATACCGGGCAGCACTACAACCGACACGGCGCACCAGAAGAAGCTTCCCGGTGGTTTTTTAGGATGCTGAGTATGTTTCATGAATGGGACCCCCTTCACCCACTGGTGTCCCCACCCTCATCAGGAAGCAGTAGTCGCCCGTCGCCGTGAGCTAGCCGAGTCGGTGAGCATGGGCTTGCGCCCCCTGGCTCCTGGAATCGATACGAGGGGGACCTGACTTTTCTGCGCAGCCCCAGCGGCAATCGATGCACCGACGCAATGCCGATTGATTAAGGCCACCACCGTATCGCTAAAAATCCGCAAGCTGCCAGCCCCAATGCGGGTTCCACCAAGCTGCCCCGCCTCGACCCACCGATAAATCGTCCATCGGCTCACATTCAACAATCGGGCTGCCTCATCGACGCGCAACAGCCGCTTGTTTTGCAATGCAAGAAAATCGTCCATGGCACATCCTCCTTACGCTTCGCACCGCGATAAAAATGACTTCCCTCTTCTTCTTTTGTGAACGTCCTCCTCCATCCTCCAGCCTGCAGCACAATTCGCCATCACCTGGAAGGAGAGGATCCCGCCCGTTTCATAGCCTTGAGCTAAACCTGAACCTGCACCCGCACCCCGGAGCGCCCCTTCAAACAGCAGGTGTTCCCTTTCCTGAGGAAACAACCTGGAACGAGACTCCTTTAGCGAATACAGAATGACTTCAAAAGGAACCAGAGGGAGGACTGCGGGAGGAACACCTCAATCGCTTGAGGTCGTCGATGGGATTGTCGGATTCACTGGATTGTACAGCCTGAACTGAAAGGACTGGAATGAAACTGGAATCGCTTAACCCATAGCCTTGAGCCACCCCGCACAACCAGGCACACAGAGGTGACGAGTGCATTGCTGCTGTATGATGGCTATGCTGAACCTCATGATCGACAGCCGACGGTGCAGCAAGCACCGGGACTACCAGCAGACACACAACCAGCGGCAGTATAAACGCCGGTGGAGCCAACAACAGCCGTGTTGTTCGGTTGACACCTCTCATGACGCTTTGCCTCAGGTCTAGCCGCTCCCGCCTTGTAAGGGCTTCCCCCCTTGAATGCGATAGAAGGTCTGCAGGATCTTTTCTTCGGTCAGCAATCCGCCTTTGACATATTCCTGCACCACGCCCTTTTCATCAATGAAAACGCTCACCGGCAATCCGACCACGCCAAACTGGTTGGCCACCTTGTTGTCTCTATCCATCAGAACCGGAAACGTGTGCCCGTGCCGTTGGATGTGCTCGCGCACTCTCGCTTCATTTTCCAATTCGTTCACCGCGAGCACGACAAACCCCTTCTCCTTGAGTTTGTCATAAGCTGCCTGCATCGCGGGCATCTCAGTGGTGCAGGGCTTGCACCAGGTTGCCCAGAAGTTCACCAGCACGACTTTACCGCGATGTTGCCCTAGACTTTGCTGCTTCCCCTCCAAATCAGGCAGCTGAAAGTCCTCGGCTGGAGTTCCGACAGCGGGGACCCGCGCACCCATTGCCCATAACGGTTCAGCCGACCATAACAGCAAACAGCACAGGATTGTGACGTTCCGCACAGCTTCCATCAGCGCATGCGTAGACACAGACAAGAGGCCCCCCTGTCTCATTAGTTGCTCCATACTTTAGTGCCCTGTTGAGAAGCTACCCTGTACTCGGAGCTTGACCGTTCGCAAGAAACTATCGGCCCTTCAGTCCCTCACTTTCATCCCCTCTCCGTTCTCCATGACTAGCAATTAGCTCTTCTGGCTGGAGGGGAGAGAAAATGAACGTGCTGCCCCCCTTCAGATAATCGGAGGACCGCGCGATGAAATGGCGATGGAATGGACAAGGGGGGAATGGATCTCTGATTGAGACTCCAGGCGGCTGGATGGAACTCCTTCCCCCGACTGCGGAGCGGATGTAACTTCCCATCCCTGGCCAGCGGCGCACAGCCAGGAACAGAGAATAGTGCCATGGGCAGCATGCTGGTCGTGAGCACTATGATTGTGTGTACTATGATTGTGATGGTAAAAATCGTGAGCCACTGCCTGACCGACCGCCAGACTACCGACGGACAACAGACATAGCGCCAACAGAATCGGTAGCACTTTTCCTACACGGCTCATGACTGCTCGCACCTGCCTATGGGGCTTTCCCAGCAGGGTGGATGCTAATGAACCGCCGACTGATTTGTCAAGATAGCGTCCTGCGGAAGAGACCCCGCTCATCATGATGAGTGATAGGATTCGTCTGGTGGATACGGTATACTGTTTCGGTTTACAATCCATTTTTGAACAAACCGTGATGATTGTTTTGCAGGTATTATGTTGACCAGTCTGCTTAATCGAATTTTTGGCAGCAAGAATGATCGCGAGATCAAGGCGCTGCTTCCAATCGTCGAGCAAATCAACCAGTTGGAAACAACCCTTACCCCGCTATCCAACCACGCCCTCGCCGATAAAACTCAGGAGTTCAAGAAGCGACTCGAGGCAGGGGAGACGCTTGATGCCCTTTTGCCAGAAGCCTTTGCCGTCTGCCGGGAAATGTCTCGGCGCGTGCTCAACATGCGACATTTTGACGTCCAGTTGATTGGGGGCATGATCCTGCACAAAGGCCGCATCGCCGAAATGAAAACCGGCGAAGGGAAAACCTTGGTAGCCACGCTGCCAATCTACCTCAATGCCCTGGAAGGGAAGGGCGTCCACCTCGTTACGGTGAACGACTATTTGGCCAAGCGCGATGCCCAGTGGATGGGCAAACTCTATCATGCGTTGGGGCTTTCTACGGGCGTCATCCAGCACGATGCCTCTTTTCTCTATGATCCGACCTACGAATCGGCTGACAAGCGGCTGCAGCACCTCCGTCCCTGCACGAGGGCCGAAGCCTACCGGGCTGATATTACCTATGGCACGAATAACGAATTTGGCTTCGATTATCTGCGTGACAATCTTGTCGTCACCGACCTCAGCCAGTGCGTCCAGCGCGACCTGCATTTCGCCATCGTAGACGAGGTGGACAGCATTTTGATCGACGAAGCACGCACGCCGCTGATCATCTCCGGCCCGACGGACCAGTCCACCGACCTCTATTATCGGATCAACGCCATCATCCCACAGTTAAAACCGGAGCGGGACTATACGGTCGAGGAAAAAACCAAAACCGCTGCTCTCACAGAAGAAGGCAATGCCCGCGTGGAGAAACTCCTGGGAGTAGACAACCTCTATGACCCCGCCAACATGGACTTGGTGCATCACGTGGTCAAAGCGCTGCAAGCCCATGCGCTCTACAAGCGCGACGTGGATTACGTGGTCAAGGACGGCGAAGTCATCATTGTCGATGAATTCACCGGCCGGCTGATGCCCGGTCGCCGATGGAGCGACGGTCTCCACCAAGCCATCGAAGCCAAAGAAGGTGTCAAAATCGCCAACGAGAACCAGACCCTGGCTTCAATTACGTTTCAGAACTACTTCCGCATGTATAAAAAACTCAGCGGCATGACAGGCACAGCGGACACCGAAGCCGCCGAGTTCGCCAAGATTTACAACCTCGACGTGAACGTGGTGCCGACCAACCGCAAGATGATCCGTATCGACTATCCCGACGTCGTCTACCGAACCGAACGGGAAAAGTTCGCCGCCATCGTCGAGGAAATCAAGGAGTGTCACCAACGGGGACAACCGGTGCTCGTCGGGACCATCTCGATTGAAAAGTCCGAGAAGCTCTCTGCGATGCTCAGTCGCCAGGGCATCAAGCACAATGTACTCAACGCCAAACATCACGAGCGCGAAGCCGAGATTGTCGCACAGGCTGGACGGAAGGGAGCCGTGACGATTGCCACCAACATGGCGGGGCGAGGCACCGACATTCTGCTGGGCGGTAATCCTGAGTTTCTCTACAAACAAGTCCTCTATCGCGAAGAGAACTTACCAGATGCCCGAAAGCTCGAAATCTACGAAGAGATCAAGGCGGACTGCGAAAAGAACAAGCAGGAGGTCATCGCTCTCGGCGGATTGCATATCGTAGGAACCGAGCGACACGAGAGCCGTCGCATCGACAACCAACTACGGGGCCGAGCGGGGCGCCAGGGCGATCCCGGCTCCTCCCGCTTTTACCTGTCACTAGAGGACGACCTCATGCGCATCTTCGCATCCGAGCGGGTGTCCCAATTGATGCTCAAGCTTGGCATGGAGGAGGGCGTCCCCATCGAGCACAGTATGGTCACCCGCGCGATTGCCAACGCCCAGAAGAAAGTCGAAGCCCACAATTTCGAGATCCGCAAACAGTTACTCGAATACGACGACGTGATGAACAAGCAGCGAGAGGTGATTTATCGCCACCGCCGCGCTGTACTGAGCGGCGAAACCCTCCGCGACACGTTGCAGGATATGATGGACAGCCTCGTCGAATCGGCATTGAACGTGTATTGCCCGGCCGATCAATATCCGGAAGAGTGGGATCTCAAAGGTCTGGCCGAGATGATGCACGGCCAGTTCGGCATCGACATCACCCAGGGCAAGCAGGACAATGGCGAGTCTCTACGAGAGCTGGGGCGTGATGCCCTAGCGCAGGACCTGCGGGCCCAAGTTCGACACGCCTACGAACGCAAGGAGCAGGAACTGGGGCCGGAGCTGATGCGGTTTTTGGAAAAGACCTTTATGCTTCAGGTCATTGATCATCACTGGAAAGACCATTTGCTCGCCATGGATCACCTACGGGATGGCATTGGTCTCCGCGGCTATGGGCAAAAAGACCCCTTGATCGAATATAAACGAGAGGGATTCGACCTGTTTGCCGCCATGATGGAGCGGATCAAATCCGACACGATCAGCCGTCTCTTGCATGTCCAGGCAGTCCGCCAGGAAGCCGAACGTCCAGCCCCGCCTCCTCCCCTTGTCACGCGTCCGCAACCCAAACTGACCCTGAATCGTGGAGAAGAACCGGCTGCGGCACCGGCGCCCGTCCACCGAGCCGACGCCAAGGTCGGCCGCAACGATCCCTGCCCCTGCGGAAGCGGCAAGAAGTACAAAAAATGCCACGGGGCGTGAGGCAGTGGGCCCGCCCGTTGTCTGAACCTGCCAGGAAAGCCATCGGTACCGTTTTCCTTTGAATCCCGTGGAAGAAGATGGGTCTCCGTCTTTGGCCAATGTTCGGAGGCCGTGCCGATACGAGACATCCTCTCCGTGCTGACTCGATGCATTCCAGCCTCCCTCGCCACTGTCCAACCGTTTTCCACCATCGGTTAAAGAGCCGTTGCCTTTGACTCCGCCCACCTCCCGCCACAGTCCGCTATTTTTCGCGGGAACCCTCCGCATCCCCCCTGGTATCCGCACTATCCTGGACCTTGCATTTTGGGGTGAAAGCCTCTAGACTCTGCCGCCTTGGAGAGACAACCTATGTCGAGTGTCCTGAAAAAACGCCGAAAAAAAATGCGCAAGCACAAATACAAAAAGCTGCGCAAACGTCAGAAGTTTCTTCGACGGAAAAGCTAGGTCCTGCTGGTCCCAACAGTCTTGGGACGGCGCCCTGCCTCGGGAATGTCCACCTCCCCAGAAGAGCAGATGGTCCGGTCGGGAGCGAAATGCCCGTGTTCGCTGCGACAGGGCGCGTCCCTCGGGAAAAGGGAAGTGTGTTCGCGTATCAACGGCAAGCCGGCTGCCACGTTCCCATCATCAGATCGGGAGGGGCGACGAAAGGGCGTCTCTTTTCGTATCGATAATGGCCGTTGCTCACGCTGGTTGCCTCTCCTCTTGAGCCCTGCACCGTTCCGATCTTCCATGGTTCCTTCCCGTAGAAGGAGTCGTCGAGGCAGCATGACGAGCGACTGTCCGTCAGCCAATAGCTCAACACCGTTCTTCCATCTATCATGCTGATCTTCAGACGTTTTCTTCCGTTTCTCCAACCCTATCTCACGAAGATGCTCTGGAGCGGCTTGCTCGTCATGGGCGTAGCCGCCGTCAATTTGGCCTTGCTTCGACTGGCAGGCAGTCTGTGGGATGTCATGACCGTGCAACGAGACATCGATCGGCTGACGCAACTAATCGGCGTCTTGATTGGCCTTGTCATTCTTCAAGGCCTCTGCTCCATGGGACACAGTTATCTCACCGCCTGGGTGTCTCAACATATCATGGCCGATTTTCGACGCCATGTCTTCGCGCATTTGCAGACGCTGGATGTCAAGTTTTTCGCCCGCCGGCGTACGGGGGAGCTGCTGTCACGGCTGATGAACGACGTGGGAACCATCCAAACGGTCGCCACCGAAATGCCGATCGACAGCGCCAAACAGCTTGTCACCTTCGTTGGGGGCCTCGCATTTTTATTCATGATGAACTGGAGGTTGTCGCTCTTGATCCTGATTCTGCTGCCCCTGTTGGTGTTGGTCGCCAAACTGTTCGGACGCAGGCTTAAGGCCCTCTCCCTGTCTCTTCAGGACCAGACCGCTGCCCTCAACACCTTAGCCGAGGAGGTCATTTCCGGCATCCGCATCGTGAAATCGTTCGTACAAACCAAACGTGAAGAGGAGCGGTTTGCGAAGCAGATCGATCAAACCCTTCGCCTCACCATGCGTCGAGCGGGCATCATGGCTCTGTTCATTCCCACCATCAGCTTGCTCACGTTCTCCATCGCGGCCACTGTCTTATGGTACGGCGGTCAACAAGTAGTGGAAGGCCTGATTACGCCCGGCGACCTCTTCGCCTTCATCCTGTTCGCCGGGATCTTGATTGGCCCCTTCAGCTCCGCAGCTCGTGTCTTTGGACAGGTGAAAGAAGCCCAGGGCGCCATGCAGCGGGTCTTTGAAATCCTGGATGTGGAGCCGGCCGTTCAAGACCTGCCCGGAGCGGAACCCCTCTCCGCCGTGGTGGGTCATGTGCAGTTCGAACAGGTGAGCTTTGCATACGATCCTCGTGTGCCCGTTCTGTCGCACCTGTCATTTGAAGCCAAACCAGGCGATGTCATCGCCCTTGTCGGACCGACTGGAGCAGGCAAGACAACGGTGATCAACTTGCTGCATCGATTTTATGACCCGACCCACGGGCGAATCCTGATCGATGGCCGAGACCTAAGACAGGTGACGCTCGAAAGCTGGTATCGGCAACTGGCGTTGGTGCCGCAGGAAACGATTCTTTTCGGCGGCACCATCCTTGATAACGTGCGGTACGGGAATCCCGCGGCCAGCGAGCAGGAAATTGAGCGCGCGTGTAAAGCGGCGCACGCGCACGAGTTTATCAGCAGCTTACCCGATGGGTATCACACCGTGGTCGGAGAGAAGGGGATCAACCTCTCAGGCGGACAGCGCCAACGGCTTGCCATTGCACGGGCAATTCTCAAGAACCCGCGTCTTCTCCTGCTGGATGAAGCCACATCTTCCCTCGACAGTGAATCCGAGCGTTTGGTGCAGGAAGCCCTCGAACGTCTCATGCAGGGACGGACTACGTTTATCGTAGCCCACCGACTCTCCACTGTTCAGCACGCCACCCGAATCCTTGTCTTGGACAAAGGGCGCCTCGTCGAAGAAGGCACCCATGCCCAGCTCATGGAACAGAAGGGACTCTATCACTATTTGTACACCATTCGACTCCGCGAGTCGCTGAAGTGACAGCACTCTCAAGACTGGTCAGTCAAACGCCAGCCCCACGTGGAAGCAAGGTCCTACTTCACTTTTGAAAAATCGGCGGGGATACGTACCTCTTGCCCATCTTGCAGATTCACGACAAACACCGATTTGGCGTTCGGGTCAAACTGATCGTAGGCAAAGAGCGCGGTAAAGCGAGAACGGTATGCCGGCCCAACTCCTTCCTCATTTTTCCGTCCCCGTTCAGCGCGCCCGATGTCAACCGGCTTGATCCGCTTGGAACCTTGATGCAATTCAATGAGGGCCCCTTCGGCAAAATATTCATCGTCGCCGCAGAGCTGGACTTCGACTTCCATATTGGGCATGTCCAGAATCTTCTTGACAAACTCTTCCGGCATCCGCACCTCGATTTTGCGCTTTTTGGACTCCACCGCTTCCTGACGGCCGAAAGCCTCCAGCCTGTACCGTTTGGTTCGCAAAATCGCACTGGCGCCACAAGGCTCCTTTTCAGGATCAGCCCCGACCCGGCTTGCTAACGAGGCTTGCTGTAAGACTTTCTTAATGTCCTCGGGCAACTCGGCTTTCTCCATGGGAATTCTTCCGTTTTCAAGGGCCTTTCTGGCCTCTTCCATGGACATGTTCACGTCGATGGCAAGACCGGCCTCTGGCCCAACGGCCAGCACTGCTCCAGTGAGCATTGCCACTACCAATCTTCTCCCTGCCAACCAGGCTCTCATGCCCTCTGGCTCCTGTCGCTGGTGCCACCGTCAGCGTGGCCAGCGCGCATTGTAGGAAAACCTCCCGCCATATGCAATCAGGCGGCAAATCTTGCCCAATTAGGATACGGCTTGCTTCTGTACACTTCCTCCACCACCTGTCGGTTGATGAAATAGCCGGCGGACCGCAACAAATCAACGACGGCCCGGAGAGGAAGCCCCACCACTATCGTGTAATCACCCTCGACATGCTCGATCAACTGAGCCCCCTGCCCTTGAATTGAATAGCTCCCAGCCTTTCCACGCCATTCGTCTGTTGCCAGATAGCGTTCGATCTGTCTTTCGTCTGCCTTCATTGATACTGTTGCCGTCTCAACACGGACACACTCCAATGACCGAGCTCGGTGGCAAACAGCCACCGCGGTATGGACTTGATGGGATCTCCCGGCCAAACGAACCAACATCCGGCGGGCCTCCGCCTTGTCGCACGGCTTTCCCAAGAGCTTGCCATCTACCTCGATCACGGTATCCCCCCCCAACACCAGGTTATCCGGCCACACCACCGCCCCCGACCTAGCCTTTTCCATCGCAAAGGTTGCGACCTGTTCATGGGGAACAAGGCCAGGTATCGGCTGTTCCACAAATGTGGGCGCCCACACATCGAAGGGGACGCCGAGCAGAGCCAGCAATTCCTTGCGGCGTGGCGATGTCGAAGCCAAGATTAGCCGTCGCATCGGGATACTGCTTTCAGTTCATCATCAGCCGTTTCGGTGACGGCAGGGGGCAACCGGTCGTTGAGATAGTCATCCAACACGTCTTCCAACTCGCCGATGGAAGACACCCGCACCATCCGAGCGCGAAGGGCCGCCGCGCGAGGGAACCCTTTGCAATACCACGCCAGATGTTTGCGCATACGATAGAATCGGTGCGCCCCATACAGGGATTCAAACATCCGTGCGTGATCCAACAAAACCGCAAAGCGCTGGCTTAATGACACATCTTCCACCCCGCAACCGACTCCGGTTTCGCTCAGACCCCACGCCAGATCGCGGCTCTCTTTCTTATGCTGGAAAAACCAGGGATTCCCCAACACCGCTCGTCCCACCAACACCCCATCTACCCCCGTCTCGCGCACACGGTCGGCCGCCTCCGCCAGACTTTGAACATCTCCGTTCCCCAGCAACAGAGTCCCTGTTCCCTTGACCATTGTAGCCGCCCGTGCGATGGCCGACCAATCGGCCGTTCCCCGGTACATTTGTCGGAGTGTCCGACCATGGAGCGAAATCACCGCCGGCTGTTCCTTGAGCAACTGGTCCAACCATGGTTCCACCGTCACCGTGTCATAGCCGATTCTTGTTTTCACAGAAACAGGAATGGGCTGGCGCTCTCTTCCTTCATAACCGCCGCGGATCCGATTGAGCAATCGAAACGCAGCCACCTTTGAGGGCGGGAAGCCAGCCTCTTCCAGCGTGAGACCATTCGCCCACTCCTCGATGCCACGCTTAGCCGCACGCACAATGGCACGCGCCACATCCGGCGTCCTGATCAACCCAGCACCAGATCCGGACGAAGCCACGCTTCTAGATGGGCACCCCATGTTGATGTCCAACCCGTCAAAACCTAACTCACACACGGCAACAGCGGCTCGATAAAACAGATCAGGATCATGGCCGTAGAGTTGCGCCACGATCGGCCGCTCGTTTTCGCCGTACCGGAGGGTGTCCAAGAGAGACTCAGGGCCGCGGCAGATATCGTGCACATGGGTGAACTCCGTGAACATCACATCCGGCTTGCCCTGTCGAGCCACAATGGAACGAAACGCTGCGTCGGTGACGCCGTCCATGGGGGCAAGCCCAATGATGGGGCGAGGCAACGTGTCCCAACAATTCACAAACTCTTCCCTCCTCCGGCTGGCACAGGCACCTCATTGGCACGATCATAGGCCAGGCGGAGCTCCTCGGCCTCTTCGCAGGCAATCTCGATCAGATCCGGCGCCACTTGGCTGACAAATTCCACAAACCGGACGATCTTGACTAAAAAGAAATCATAGGGACCTTCAATGGGCCGCGGGCCGCTCAGCCAAAAGGAGACAAATGCCGCAAGCGATATTCCCTTCTCATCAAGTTGCTTGCACGACCGTGGGAACATTGCTCGCACGTCCCCGCCCCAGGAGAGAATTTCATGGGGGAGATAAACGAATCGATAGCGGTCCAACTCCTCGCCGCAGGCAGTGGGCCCGGTCCACTCCACACTGTCCGGCTCAGCCTGCCCAGCAAGAACGCGGGCATACCGTTCATAGGCCGATGCCACCTCTTGTCTGGAAAAACGCGACCAATCGCTCGCTGAAGCCCCCCATTGCTCCTGAGGGTTCAAAGACGAACGGCTGGCTGACCGCATCCGCGAGCAGACTCCCCCATACCGCTCCTGAAAGTAAGCAAATTCTCGAGCAATCAGCGGAATAGGCTTCGTATCGACTTCTAGGGCTACCCCCCGTAGATTGGTCAAGCGTGGGTCAGCAAGGATCTGATCCAGCATCTCGAACAGAAACGGCGGGATGGGAGCACCATGGGCATCCACGAGGGCGGGAAGAACAGGTGATCCGCTTCCATCCTGTCCGCCATCGAGCCATGCTTGATTGGATGGCAGTTCGCCATCGGCACCATCAGCACCATCAGATGGACGAATGGCCAAGGGACGAATGGCGTGCCGCGCCCTCTCGGATTCGTGAATGTCCAGACCGGCCACGTGGAGCTGCACCACCCGGTGCAACGGAAATTCATCAAGAAATTCCCTGAGGAATTGACCGAGCTCCATTCTCCGCCAGGCGCCCGAATAGCGATAGACCGTCCACACATGGCCCACATCGAGCACGAGTCCACAGGGAACAACGTCGGTTACCATGCGAAAAAATGTCGGAATGGAAACCGTGCCTGCCACAAAATACGTCAATGGCGGCATTTCAAGAAGCAGAAGTGGCGTGCTGCCTGAGGGGAGGCGGCATGCACGGTCAAAGAACGTTTGGACCGCCAAGGCGTTTTCGGCCACCACTGCTGCCCCCTCGCTGGTATAGAGAGGTGGCACATAGGTTCCATAGGGATAGCCGGCAATGACCTTGGTTGCACATTCGTGCGTGAGCCAAGCGCTGCCGAGCACAGAGAGATGTCGCGCGGTCTCTCGAACTTCTATATGGAAAAGAGGATTTTCGCATGCCCCTGCCTCGGTCAGCCACAGGCCTTCACCATGGCATGGCAACGGACAGCCACCGGCTTGTGCCTTGACAGTCGCCAGGGCTTGCGGCGACGCGCGAAAGACTTCCAGATAGTCGGGAAATACTTGACGCTGGCGCAACATTCCGAGCAAGCTACCAAGGTCAGGAGAATAGACATCCACCGACAACCCCAAACCATGAGGCGCGATGTGGTCCAGTCGAGTCAAAAATTCTCGTTCAACCGGTGCAGGCACCGTCATCTTTTGGCCCCCCGTCCTCCCCGAAGCCAAGCTGTAGTGTATGCGTTAGACCTATGGAATCACAAGCATTTCCGGTCACCAGGCACCCCGAGAACCGTCTGCTATACTTGGCATGCGCCACGGGGTCGAAAAGCTCCGATCAACCTGGCCCGAAAGAACCAAGATGATCGAGGCTGAACCAAGAGGAACGACCTGCACATGGCCGCTCACCAGTGGGATACTGTGGTCGCCCAGATGATGACACCTGGTGTCGTTCAAATTCCCGGCGACGTTTCGGTGGCGGAAGCCGCCTCGTTGATGGAACGGGAACGAACGCCATGCCTTCTTGTTAAGGATACGGAGTCATCGTACGGCCTCATGACCCCCACCGACATTGTACGAAAAGTGGTGGCTCAGGGGCTTGAGCCCGATGACATCGAAGTACGGACCATCATGACACAACCAGTGCAATTCATCGAATACGATCGTTTGATTGACGAAGCCTCTTCGCTGATGATGGCGAGCGGTTCGCCGATCCTCATCGTCACGAAAGAAGAGTTGCCGGTGGGCGTGCTCACAGTTCGAGATCTGATCCGCTCTCCTCACCGGTGGTCAGTTCGGATTCCGGCAACGATTCGCATGCTGGAAGAAAGCACTCCTCGACAAGAAACGTCCGTGACCATCATCCAACTCAGTCACATTGGCGCCGTGATCGAATCCGAACTCTCGTTGCTGGCCGGCACACCGGTCACCATCCACTTTTCTCTCCCCGACCTCCCAACACCGTTCACCGTTCGAGGAACGGTAGTGGCCCAGCAGCTTCGGGAGCCGGACTCCCTGAACATGGTCAGCCCTCCCCTATCCGTCATCGAGATCCAATTTTCTAGTCTTTCCTCATCGGGCCAGTCCGCGATCAAGGCATGGGTGCTCCGAAGCGCGAGGGAGCCCTCCGAGTAACCATGCCAACCGTCTGGCCCGCAACGGATTTTGACCACAGAAGGGTCTGCTGATACAATTTTCGCGTGCGGACCATGCGAGAACCTACCGTATGAAACCTTCTGGCAAACCCCTGGCAGCACGGGAGCGGCCTGCTCCTTCAAAAGCGGAGGTGCTCGACCAGATCAGCACCCTGCTAGACAGCCCAGATGACGATCTGCGCACTTCCCTCATGAAAGAGCTGTTGGGCAATCTGCTCAAGCTTCACGAGGCCCATCTGGATCTGCTTGACCTAAAAATCGTCAATCGCGCGGTCAAGGAACTTCGCTACGCATTCGGCGTGTTTCAACGTTATCGCGACCGCAGGAAAATCAGCATTTTCGGCTCGGCACGCACACCGTCCGGCGATCCCAATTACCAACTGGCCTCTCATTTCGCACGGGCCATTGTCGAAGCCGGATTCATGGTCATCACTGGGGGAGCGGATGGAATCATGCGTGCTGCCCAGGAGGGAGCAGGACGCGATCACAGTTTCGGCGTGAACATTCTACTGCCTTCTGAACAGGGCCCCAACGATGTGATTGCCGATGATCCGAAACTCATCACCTTCAAATACTTTTTCACTCGAAAATTGATGTTTCAAAAAGAAGCGGACGCCATAGCGCTGTTTCCCGGCGGATTCGGCACCCATGATGAAGGATTTGAAATCCTTACCCTGACACAAACAGGTAAAAGTGATCCCCAGCCGATTATCTGTCTTCAAGCACCAGGTTGTGATTATTGGGATGAGTGGGCTTCCTTTATTAGAAAGCAGCTCTTGGGGCGCCGGCTCATCAGCGATGACGACTTAAGCCTGTTCACGATCATGGACTCGGCCGAAGCGGCCGTCGATCACATTCTTCAATTTTACCGACGCTATCACTCGATCCGCTACGTCGGCCGGCTGTTGTCCATGCGATTGACCACGCCGCTTTCTCCCGACCAGCTTGAGGCTCTCCAGGAACCGTTCAGCGACCTCCTGGCTGAAGGCTGCTTCTGCCAACGTGGTCCCTTACCAGAAGAACTCGACGAACCGGCGCTGGAGCATTTACCGCGCCTCGTGTTCACCTTCAACCGCCGCAGCGCCGGGCGGCTCCGCCAATTGATCGATCACCTCAATTCGCTCTGAGCATCGGCTCCTCAACAACGTCAGCCCACCAAGACCGCGGCGAATCTTCTGCAAAGGCCTTTTCGCATGCTGAGAGCCCATGGTATCCTACCTCCACCACCATGGCTGATGTACTTCGTTATCCAAGATTTCCCCATCCGCCCGACGTCGTGCTGTATCACGACGATTGTCCCGATGGGTTTGGAGCAGCGTGGGCCATTTGGAAGAAATATCCCGGCGCCCGCTTTATCCCTGTCAAGCATGGCACTCCTCCGCCTTCTGATCTTAGGGATCAGCGAGTCGTGATGGTTGATTTCAGCTATGCTCGCGCAACCCTTGATGTCTTGTCTGCAGAGACCAAGGACCTGCTGGTCTTGGATCATCACATCACAGCCGAACGGGCGCTGGAGGGATGCCCCTATGCCTACTTTGACCAAACCAAATCGGGAGCCGTACTGGCGTGGGAATGGGCCCACGAGACCTCGCCTCCCTGGTTGCTCCGGTACATCGAGGATAAAGATTTATGGAGGTGGGCCTTACCAGGAAGCCGCGAAATCAATGCGGCAATCGCGTCATATCCATTCGATTTCCAGATATGGGATCGCTTTGTTCAATCCGCGCTTGAACAGGAAGGGCGGGCCATTCTTCGCTATGAGCAGCAGTTGGTGCGCAAATTGACCGCCCATGCCGTGATGGTGGAATTTCAAGGAGATATCGTGCCAGCGGTGCACAGCCCCATTCTCACCAGCCAAATTGGCGAGCGTTTGTCCGCCCAACACCCCTTTTGTGTCATTTGGCACGACCGCGATGGCCGACGTTATTTTAGTCTCCGCTCCCGCGTTGGCGGGAGAGACGTGGGGGCCATTGCCGCCTCCTTTGGAGGCGGAGGCCATACCCATGCCGCAGGATTTTCCGTGCCACTCGCACCCGACGGCTCTCCTCCTCCCAATCCACTCTTGCCGCGCCCCCTCCTTCTTCCTCCCCACCCTCCCGCTAGAGAAAGGGTCTCATGATTCCACTGCACGACGACAATCCCACGGAACGTTTCCCCGTCGTCACTGTCCTGCTCATTGCCGTCTGCGTGATGATTTTTCTCTATCAAAGCTCGCTACCAGATCGAAGGAGCGAACTCTTTGTCTTTGAGTACGGAGCGATTCCTGCCCTTATTTTTGGCCATGCTGCCCTCCCCGATGACTTTCCCACGACCATTCCGGCGAGTCTTACTTTGTTCACCAGCATGTTCCTGCACGGCGGCTGGATGCATCTGTTGGGCAACATGTTGTACCTGTGGATCTTTGGGAACAACATTGAAGACGCCATGGGGCATGGGAAGTTCATCGTCTTTTATGTCTTATGCGGGATTCTCGCAGCCCTTAGTCATGCGCTGACTGATCCTTCTTCGCCTATTCCAATGGTCGGAGCAAGTGGGGCAATTTCTGCCGTCCTTGGCGCCTACCTGTTACTGTACCCTCGCGCACATGTGCTGGTCTGGATGATGGGTCTCGGAATCGCCCGCGTTCCAGCCGGGATCGTGCTAGGCATGTGGTTTATCACTCAATTGCTAAGCGGCGGCATGAGTGTTGGCACGTCGGGCGGCGGCGTAGCGTTCTTCGCCCACATTGGCGGATTCGTAGCCGGCATGGCACTGGTCGGTTTGTTTAAGCGGCCGGACGTTCCGTTTTTTGCCCCAGGCCGGCACTACAGGAGATGGGAATAGGAAGGTGCTCGGTCTTCCGTGGAAGAAAGAACGCGCATCAGCCATTGGGCTCGCTCGACAGCTTCTTCGCTGCGCTCCGCCAAGAATGTCACATGTCCCATCTTTCGCCCCGGACGCACCCGTCGTTTTCCATACACATGCAGCACCGCTCCGGGAATGGCTGTCAGCCGCCGATACCCTCGCCCAGTGGTTGCGGTGTGTATTTCAGCTCCAAGCAGGTTCACCATTGCCGCCGCACTCAACAAGCGCACCTCACCAAGCGGCAGTCCACAAAGTATTCGGACCTGTTGCTCAAACTGCGAAACTGTACAGGCGTCCAAAGTATAGTGCCCGGAATTATGGGGACGAGGAGCAATTTCATTGATCAAGAGGCCATTTGCAGTTTGAAAACATTCAACACAGAAGACACCAGCTCCCCCCATCGCTGCCACAGCCTGCTCGGCAATCAACGACACGGCTCGCTCAATTTCTGTGGGGATCGGCGCTGGAACCTGCGTCAGTCTTAGGATTCCTCCTTCGTGCAGATTGTGGGCGACGGGAAACGTCCTGGTCTCTCCGTTCTCGCCACGCACGACGATAACCGACACCTCTCGCTCGAACGAGACAAATCGTTCGACAATCCATCTCCCGTGACTGGATCCTAATTGCTGCAGCATCTGCGTCACGTTTTCAATATCAGCCTGTTGACGAATGATCCATTGCCCTTTTCCATCATAGCCGGACCGCGCGGTTTTGCAGACAGCGGGGAGCCCGACAGAGCGAACCGCTTCGGCGAGTTGCAATGGCGAGTCAATCGCTGTAAAGAGCGGAATGGGTAACGAATGATCTAACAAAAACTGTTTTTGTCGGATTCGGTCTTGAATGGTTCTGAGAATGGATGACGAGGGCCGTACTCGACGGCAGTGTTCGAGTCGCTCACAGAGATCAGCCGGCACGTTTTCCCATTCAAAGGTGACGGCATGCACCACACGGGAAAACGCCTCTAACGTCTGCGCATCAGAAAACGAAGCGACAAACGATTGATCTGCAACTCCGTGGGCTGGTGCATCGGGATCCGGATCCCACACCGCAACACGGTATCCCATCCTTCTCGCCGCGCCGGTGAACATGGCCCCCAATTGGCCACCTCCTAGCACGCCAAGCATGCAGCCAGGTTCGAGGATCCCCTGCCCCATGGAACTTTATCACCTACTCTGACCTCTGGAAGACGGTCCCACCCTTTTGTCCCCTTGCCTCAGGGGAATTCAACACACTGTCGGTCTGCCGGCGCCTGTATTGCTTGACACGCTCGGCAATGTCCGGATCCCGCACGGCAAGAATTTGAGCGGCAAGCAACCCCGCATTTTCTCCCCCTCCGATTGCCACCGTAGCAACGGGCACTCCCTTTGGCATCTGGACGATGGACAACAAGGAATCAAGGCCGCGCAGATTCTCGGTCGGAATGGGAACGCCAATGACCGGCAGATGGGTTTTGGCTGCAAGCATTCCAGGCAGATGGGCCGCCCCACCAGCCCCGGCGATGATGACTTCGATACCGCGCTCCTCGGCTGTCATAGCATACTCGAATAATCTGTCTGGAGTCCGGTGGGCCGACACAACCAGCAGTTCATAGGGTATGCCTAATTCGGTCAAGATGGCACCGGCTTTTTCCAAAATAGGAAAATCTGATGTGCTGCCACCCACAACTCCCACAATCACCCTCTGAGCACGACGCGAAGAGTCATCAGACGGCGCTGGAACGGATCGATGATGCTCATTCATGAGTGGTTAGCTCTCTTTGTAATGGGACAGAATTTTCACAGCGGGGAAGGCCTTGCCCCTCATGATCACGACAGTGATCTCGCGTCGGCAGGCTCACCTTAGCGAATCTTCGTCGCGAGGATCAAGCTTTTTCAGGTGACCTCTTTCTCTGGTACTCTCGAGAGGGAAATGGCCGGTCACAAGGAGCAGGGAAGAGCCCGGACACGGCGCCTTGCACTACCACAACTCACTGCGCGAACGCTCCTAGGAAGGTTACGAAGAAGGGGGGAGGGGGAGAATTACCCCCTCCCCTTCACAATAGCGCAGGTATTACTTTACTGCCTGGCCAGCAGTTCTCGGCATGAACATCTCAAAGATGCTGGGCTCGCGCTGGTTATAATCTGGCGGGAAGAAGTTGAACCGTCGCCATAACTCATACCACAATGGCACCCGATTCAGGATAACCCAGCCAAGGACTTTTGTACCCTGTCTCACCCGAGACTGCTCCGGCCACGGCTGAGGATCTTCAGGATCCGGCACAACCCAGAACCTAAAGTTGCCGTTCCCATCGTCGATCTGATCCACGACCTTGATAATACCGGTCCTTGTTCCGGCCATCAATTCTGGCCACGCTGGCAAGGGAATAGCCGGCACTCCGAAGAAGAGCACCTTGACCTTCCGCCCCGGTGCCAACAATGGCGCATCCAACCCCTCGGCGACCATTTCAATTGCGACATCTACCGCCTTGGGAGACAGCGTCACAAGTGTTTCTCCCTGTTTGACGGTTTCCATGATCCCGATTCTCGCCTGCCGAACAACTGTTCCATCCATCGTTGCGTAGATCTTAGCCGCGTTGATACGTTGCTGGTTGTTTTGCAGACGCACGGTTACGTCGGCCAGTTGATCCGCCGCCTTTGCGGCATCGGCAACGGCTTGGTCACGAGCCGCCTCTGCCTCGATCAATTGCTGCCACACGTCGGCGGTAATTTGATCTCGACCAAAGGCTAGTGCCTCTCTTGCCCGCTCAGCCGCCTTCAAATTAGCCTCCGCAGCTTGAAGGGCAGCCTGCGACGCCACCTCTGCCTGAATCGCCAGCTCCAGTTCTCGTTGAGAAACCAGCCCGTCCTTGACAAGTTGGCGGTGACGATCGACATTGAGCAGGGCTGTCGTTAGATCGATCTTGGCGGCTTCAAGCTTTTGCTGCGCTTCACGTACCCTGTTTTCCGCCTCAACCACTCGCGCATCAGCCGACGGAACCGCCGCCTTGACCAGATTTCTCATTTGACCAATTCGCTTGTTTAACTGCTCGGCCCTGGCTAGAGCCGCTTGCCGCTGCTGTTCCAAAGCGAGCTTCCGCTGTTCTAACAGGGAAATCAGTTCCGGGGCCATGAAGTTTGGATCGTAATCTTCGAGCTCCGCAATGAGATCGCCTTTTTGGACTGGCATCCCTTCATAGACATACCACGCCTTCAGACGACCAGTGATTCGAGACTCAATGTTTTGTGGGCGTTCATACGGTGTATAGGCCGACACTTTCCCTGTGGCACTAATCGTCTGGGTCCACGGCACAAACTCAACAATGATGAGAATCAGCAAAAGAATGGTCAACGTTACCCGTGAGGAGCTTAATAAACTCCTGGGTACTTTGACCGCCTGCCACGACGACATGTTGGCCGCTCCTGGCATCACGTCAATATCAGTAGCCGCAATGCCTGGACCAGGCTGAGAGACGACGAGAGCTCTTTCTCCAGAATTCCCTATTTGGCGAGCCATGGAGCCTCCCCTCTTTTTTCGCTGTTATCAGTTACAGATGCGCGTGATGCAGCATCACCCGGCGATCAGCGTGATCCGTCAAATTCGGATCCGTTGAAACAAAGATCACCGACCAAGGCTCTTCTTTCGCACAAAGCCTGCGCAGGATCCTTTCTCGCAGTGACGGCTCAAGGCTATGAATGAGGCCGTCAAAAATCAAGACCTGTGGTCGTCCTAGAATGGCCCTCGCCAGCAAAATTTGTACAGTGTGAGCGGGCGAAATCAGTTCCCCGAGCTCGGAGATGTCTGACTTAATCCCCTGGGGGAGGGCATTAACCTCATCCTCCAACTCAGTAAACCGAAGGGCCCACATGATGTCATCATAGGTGACATAGGACCGACCAAGCACGATATTGTCTTCAATCGTCCCCTTGAGAAGGGACAATTGAGAATCAATCATCACGCTGCGGCACTGACTCAGCACGTTTGGATCAATGTAGCGTAGGTCAACACCGTTGTATTGCACAACCCCGCTTGTCGGTGCTTCAAGACCGCCGAGTACGCGGGCCAAGGCTGTTTTCGCTGTGGTGGTCCTGGCATAAATACCTAATTTCTCTCCAGGAGCTACATCAAGATTAAAACTGTCGAAGACCGGTGCGCCATCATAGACCAACCCCACGCTTTTACAGGTAATCCGAATGCCTTCGTTTAAATGAGAGGGCAACGCCACTGTCGACGCCGCTGGCAACGGATCACGCTGAAGCGAAAAGAAATCGTTGAGTTCCATCACAGCTGTAAAGAAATAGTACACATGCCCCATATTCTTGATCAGTGAATCAAAATTGAGCACCAGCGCACCGACCACCACTTCGGCTGCTACCAACTGGCCCAGGGTCATTTGACCTTGCGCTACTAGCCAACCGGCGAGCGCGAGAGCCCCAGCTTGAGCAACAGCCTGTCCCGAAACCGAACCGATATACTGTCGCAGGAGGACCCGAATCCTGGCCTTCCGTGTCTCGGTATATTGATTGATGAGCTGATCGGTCTTCTGCGTGATCCAGACAGCACTGTCCGAAGCCTTCAACTGCAAGACATTGCGGGAGAGGTCCTGCATCCAATCAAAGACTTCATACTTGGCCTCGGCCATATCCATGGTTGTCCGCAAGGCGCCGCGAGAGAGCACAAAGAATGTAATGGCGAACCCCACCATCAGCAGCATGTCATAGACGAGAAAGTAGGGATGATAAATCACCAACAGAATCATTCCCACGGTCCCTCCCACGACCACGTTCACCAAATCGATCAGGAGCGTAGAGAGGGCGCGCTGCATGAAGACGATCTCGATAAATCGATTTGCCAATTCAGGCTTATATCCTTGAAACCGGTAGCGCGGAAGCTGCTGAGCCATGGCGATCGCCACGCGCGCAAAGATCCGCCGTTGTACAATCTCAACAGCATAAAAATGAAAGGTTTTGAACATGCCCACAAACAGCAATACAGCTAACATAATGCCGGTCAGCGTCCAAATCATGACGGGCTGAACAGCATACGAGAAGGTGCTGACGAGCTCCTGGACGGTCAAGGGAACGATGAGAGAAAAGATTCCGATCGCCAACGCATAGCCCATGATCACGGTCACTAACTTTTTCTCAACGCGCAGGGCCACGGAAAGCTGATTCATCAGGGTCTGAAACAAGTTCGGATAACTTGAACCGTAAAGCTGTTTCATGAACACCCCCTGGTTTTGAAAATACGGATCGGCCTTACTCCATCCACGCTACGTTTAATCACGTCCCTGCAGTTTCCGGCCCGCCGACCCGGCCGCGGTCGCAGGATCACCGTACTTTGCCAGAACACTTTCCGGCACAGGTTTGGACAAGGCTCCCTTGGCCCACAGCAAACCGCCTCGCGCCAAGTCATAATCGTACTGGGCTTGATACAGCTCAAAAGCAGCCTCAACCGCGTTGCGCTCTCGGAGGTTCACAAACAGAAGGCTGGTAATGCCCATTTCAAACCGCTTTAACTCGCCAGCCAACAGAGTCTGTGCAAGTTGATACGCCTCCTTCGCCGCTCGAACCCGCTCTCTGGCCCGCACAATGGCTGATACCCAATTATCAACGTCCAGCCCAACCTTTTGTTCGACATTCCACAGCTCATAGACCAGCCTTTCCTGCTCGGCCTCCGCATGGGCCACTTTCCCACGGGCTTCCCGGTTGAAAAGCGGTATGCTGAGAAGGGTCCCGACTCGATAGCCAAAGCCGCCAATCCAGTAGATACCGCCTACCGACCGTTCGCCCTCCACTGTTAATTTAGGAAGCAGTTTGTTCTTCGCCAGTTTGAGATCTATGTTGTTCATCTGCACATCGATAGCCAGTTTCCGCACCTCAGGTCGGTCCTCCTTAGCGGAAATCTTTGCCTCGACAATTTCATCCTCCGTAGGCAAGGGTGTTTCTCCACCAAACTCTGGGGCCCACTCAGGAAGGGGCGTAATGGGTTCACCTTTGTCCCAGAGGAAGAGAGACAGCTTGTACTGCTCGTATTCCAATTTTCGCTGGGCGGCAATGGCAGCCTCTTGCCGTCGCTGGACTTCTTGGCCAGCCTCCACAACATCGAGCGGAGACACCAACCCCGCTTTGGCTTGCCCCTCGATGAAGGCAAGACGATCCTCTGCGACCCGCAGAGCCTGTTTTTGAACCTCAGCTTGTTTGACCGCAAGTTGCCAATCCCAGTACTGAATGGCACCAGCTAAAAAGAGATCCTGTCTCGTCTGTGCCACCTTGACTTCGGCCAACGGCCCAGCCAACTCGGCCTGTTGGAACTCGGCGAATTCGTCATTGATCATGAACCCCTGCAAGAGATTAAATTGCCCGCCAAAGATGGCCATTTGATGGGGATAAAACAGGTCAAGGTCTTCAGGGAAGCCGACCGGTCCACCCAACGGCGAACGAAGAATAGCCCCTGAACTTGCAATTGAAGCTCGATCCCCAAAGCCATGACGAATTCCGCCCAAAATTTGAAATCCATAGGGGTGCCCGACCTTCAGCATGGTATCGCTATAGCCCGTCGTCAACGTATTCGGCACCCCCTGAACATTCGTGAGGTTCCACGTT
This sequence comes from Nitrospira sp., assembly GCA_024331045.1. Classification (GTDB taxonomy): domain Bacteria; phylum Nitrospirota; class Nitrospiria; order Nitrospirales; family Nitrospiraceae; genus Nitrospira_D. The sequence goes on along the minus strand of JANDJC010000005.1, from coordinate 10,735 downwards.
TGGTAGCGGTCAACTTCCACCTCGTTTCTGAGTCGTGGCTCCCAGGCTCCCAATGCTTTTAACACCTTCGCCCGAGCCTGCGCCCGTTCCAGTCCACTTGCTCGCAGTAGCGGATGAGTCAACTCGATCCTGGCCAAGACTTCTTCAATCGTTAAGGGAGCTATTCGTGTCGAGGCGAGTCCTCTTGCTTCCACGGCTGTTTGGGCTTCCGCCAGAGCCAGAACAGGCACTGAGAACCAGACTGCCGCTGCCATCAACAACGCGATCACCAAGAGAGTCTCCCTTTGTTGGAATTCAAGCGTGTCGTCGAATCAATCACGTCCCTGCTGTTTGTACCCGTGCTTCCCTGCCGCCGTGAGAGGATCCCCATATTTGGCCAATACTGCATCCCCCACCGGCTTCGACAAGGCTCCCCTGGCCAAGAGAAGACCGCCCCGTGCCAGGTCATAATCGTACTGTGCCTGATAGAGCTCAAATGCCGCTTCAACGGCATTTTGCTCACGTAAGTTCACAAACAAAATGCTTGAGATTCCCATCTCAAATCGCTTGCGCTCACCGGCCTCCAGCTCCTTGGCCAAACGGTACGCTTCCGCTGCTGCTCGGACGCGGTCCCTCGCCCGTACAATTGCCGAGAGCCAGTTGTCTACATCGATACTGACTTGCTGCTCTGTATACACCTGACTCAGAATCAACCGTTGTTGCTCTGCTTCCGCATCCAGAACCTTTCCCCTCCCCTCCCGCTGAAACAGTGGCATGGCAAACTGCGTTGCATAGCGATAGCCAACGCCCACAATCCAGTCAGCAGGCGCATCTGTTCGTCCTCCCTCAAAATCAAACTTGGGAAGCAAATAGTTCTTGGCCAGTTTGAGGTCAATGTTGTTCATCTTGGCTTCGATGTACAGAGCCCGGACTTCTGGCCGATCCTCCTTCGCCTCCGCTTTATAGGCGGCAATCTCTTCTTCGGTCGGCAACGGGGTTTCCCCCTGAAACTCCGGCGCCCACTCCGGCCGCGGCGTCACCGGCTCACCATTCTCCCAGAGAAACAACGACAACTTGTATTGCTCCAACTCCACCTTTCGTTGTGCCGCAATCGCCGCCTGCTTGCGCCGCTGGACCTCCTGCCCCTGCTCAACAACATCCAACGGTGAAACCTTGCCCGCCTTAGCCTGCCCCTCAATCTGCGCATAGCGCTCTTCTGCCACCCGTAACGCCTGCCGCTGCACCTCCGCCTGCTTGACGGCGAGTTGCCAATCCCAATACTGAATGGCCCCTGCAAGGTAGAGATCCTGCCGCTTCTGGGCAACGTGAACTTCGGCCAGAGGGCCCGCCAGTTCGGCCTGCTGGAACTCGGCATACTCGTCGTTCATCATCAGGCCGCGTAGAAGATGAAATGAGCCACCGACGATGATTTGCTGCTGAGGGTAAAAGAGTTGGATATCAGGAATCAGCGCCACCGTCCCCCCTGAATTAGGAGGAGTTCCGATAGCACTGCGATCCCCGAAGCCATTGCGAATTCCGCCCAGGATTCGGAACCCCCAGGGATGTCCGACTTCCAGCTTGGTATCGTTAAATCCTCCAGTCGTTACATGGTCGTAAGCCAAGAAGTTCCAAATTTGAATACGAGCAGTCTCTGTAATGTTTTTGACCGTCGGCTCCCAGGCACCTAGCGCCTTGAGAATCTTGGCTCTGGCCTGCTTCCGTTCTACCCCGGTTGCCTTGAGTAAAGGATGAGTCAGTTCGATCCTTGCGAGGACCTCTTCAATAGTCAGTGGTGCAGTCCGACTCGCGTGAAGCGACACAGCACCTCCGCCCTTCCCTGACTCAGCCAAACTTGTCACGGGCTCAAAGAGTGCTAAGATGAGGAACACGGCAAGGAGCAACAAGAGACTGCTCCCCCTTAAAAGGAACCCCTTTACTAACCGAGACAAAAGCAACGACCTAATCGCGTCCCGCTTGTTTGTAGCCATTGATCCCCGCCGCTGTCAGAGGATTTCCATACTTTGCCATCACCGCGTCCGCCACCGGCTTCGACAGGGCTCCGATAGCCCAGAGGAGGCCGCCGCGTGCCACAGCATAGTCGGCCTGCGCTCGATACAGTTGGTAAGCCGTATCCACAACATTACGCTGCCGCAAGTTAACAAAGAGAATGCTCGACAGTCCCAAGTCGAACCGCTTAATCTCGCCTGCTTCCAGCTCTTTGGCCAGCCTGTATGATTCCGTTGCGGCTCTAACCCGGTCCCTGGCCCGCACAATCGCTGAAATCCAGTTATCCACGTCGTAAGTGACCTGTTGCTCCGTATATTGCTGTTTTAACGCTAGCTGCGATAGTCCCACTTCCGCAGCCATGACCTTTCCCCGACCTTCCCGCTGGAACAACGGCATCTCAAAGTGGAGCCCCGTTCGATAACCGACTCCTACAATCCAGTCTGTAGCCCCCTCGGTCGGACCTCCTTCTAAAATTAGCTTTGGGAGTAGTTTGTTCTTGGCCAGTTTGAGGTCGATATCCTTCATCTTGGCTTCAATATATAGGGCCCGGACTTCCGGTCGATCCTCCTTGGCTTGCGCCTTGTAGGCGGCAATCTCTTCTTCGGTCGGCAACGGGGTTTCCCCCTGAAACTCCGGCGCCCACTCCGGCCGCGGCGTCACCGGCTCACCATTCTCCCAGAGAAACAACGACAACTTGTATTGCTCCAACTCCACCTTTCGTTGTGCCGCAATCGCCGCCTGCTTGCGCCGCTGGACCTCCTGCCCCTGCTCAACAACATCCAACGGTGAAACCTTGCCCGCCTTAGCCTGCCCCTCAATCTGCGCATAGCGCTCTTCTGCCACCCGTAACGCCTGCCGCTGCACCTCCGCCTGCTTGACGGCCACCTGCCAGTCCCAGTACTGAATAGCTCCCGCCAAGTAGAGATCCTGTCGCTTCTGGGCTACTTTCACCTCGGCTAGAGGGCCCGCCAATTCAGCCTGCTGGAACTCGGCATTCTCCTCATTGATGATCAATCCGCGTAATAATTGAAAGGACCCGCCCAGGATGATTTGCTGTTGAGGATAGAACAGTTGAAGGTCGGGAATAATGGCAATGACGCTCTGATTGATCCGATCCCCTAGTCCATTTCGAATCCCCCCATGAATCCGGAATCCCCACGGATGCCCAATCTCCAGCTTGGTATCGTTGAATCCGCCGGTTTGAATATTGGGAAGAAAGGGAGAGGTGGTGAGATTCCACGTCTCGTACCGTTCAACCTCGGTAATATTCTTGAGGGTGGGCTCCCAGGCTCCAAGTGCCTTCAGAATCTTCGCCCGTGCCTTCATGCGCTCGACGCCGGTGGCCTGAAGGAGGGGATGTGTCAGCTCAATCCTGGCGAGAACTTCTTCGATGGTAAGAGGACCAGTACGGACCTGCTGAGGTTGGCTACTCCTCGGCTCGCTCACTGCTTCTGCTCGCGCAATCATCGGGGATAGGATGAGCACGACCAGCAACAGGGCAATCACGAGGATGCTCCTTTCGTCGTTATGGTATGTCAGAATGACTCTTGAGTGCGGCGGCGAGACTAGCAACCAAGGCCCGTTGATGAAAAATAGATAAAACGGATTGGAATCTTCGTGAAAGACGATGTATAGTGGCTGTTGGGTCTTTAGCCGATGCTTTCCTAAGCCATCACAGGAATGGCCCGAGCGATCGTCCAATGGAATGGCTCAATTACCACCACTTGCTCTACTTTTGGTCGGTAGCCAAGCATGGCACGGTCGCCAAAGCTTGCGAAGAACTTCGCCTTGCCCAGCCGACGATCAGCGGGCAAATTCGTCTCTTGGAACAAGCGTTGGGGGAAAAACTGTTTGTCCGGTCCGGACGCCGCCTTGCGTTAACCGAGATGGGACACGTGGTTTTTGGGTACGCGGAAGCCATTTTTGCTATGGGGCAAGAATTGCTGAACACCATCAAGGGGCGGGAGAACGGCCAGCAGACAAGACTGGTTGTTGGAGTCTCGCACGTGGTCCCGAAGCCGTTGGCCAATCACCTCCTGCGGGCAGGACTGCACTTAGATCAACCCCTGCACCTCATTTGTCAGGAAGACCGACTCCACCGTTTGCTCTCCGATCTCACCATGCATCGATATGACCTCGTCATTTCCGACACCCCCGCGCCACCGAACTTTAAAGCCCACGCCTATAGCCATCCGATCGGTGAATCGGGCGTAACACTCTTTGCGACTTCCCGACTGGCGGCTCGCTATCGCCGGGGGTTTCCTCACTCGCTCCACGGTGCCCCCATGCTTCTTCCCACCGCCGACGCGGTTCTTCGCCGCTCCATCGACCAATGGCTGGTCCATCACCAAGTCCAGCCAACCATCGTGGGTGAGTTCGATGATAGCGCAACCCTCAAAGCATTCGGGCAAGACGGCTTTGGCATTTTCCCCGGCATCTCCGCCATGGAGAACGAAATCTGTCGTCAGTACCGGGTTGCCATCATCGGCCGTTTGGACGGCCTGACCCAGCACTTTTATGCCATCACGGTGGAGCGACGCCTGAAGCACCCGGCAGTCTTGGCCATCGTGCAGGCCGCCCGGCGAGAACTCACCGTCACCAGGCGAGAAGTTAACTAAAGCCTTGGGGATCCGGCAGCGTAGGAGCGTCAGTCCGACCAAGAGAAGAGACGAGTACGTGTATGCCAATAAATGAAGCGGGGCCTCACTGTGATCTCCCCACGGCTTTTAAGAGGCGCTCCCGCTCCAGCCTCGTCAACTCCCGCCACTCTCCAACTGCAAGTCCGTCGATGGTAATGTGCATGATACGCACACGATGCAGGCTTTTCACCCGATAGCCCAACGCCGAACACATCCGCCTGATTTGGCGATTGCGTCCCTCCGTTAGAATAATACGAAACCGCCGGGGGCCAACCGGCAAGACCGTGCAGGGTTTCGTCATCCTGCCAAGCACTTCCACACCTCCAGCCATTTGAGCGAGAAACCGTCGATCGAATGGCCGGTCTACTTCAACAACATACTCCCGTTCATGACCAAATTCGGTGCGAAGGATTGGATTGACAATGTCACCGTCGTTCGTCAACAAGAGCAAGCCAGACGAATCCTTGTCCAACCGTCCAATGGGAAAGATCCGCTCCGGATAGCCGATTTCCGCGATGATATTCCGTGGCACATGGGACTCACTCGTCGTAACCACTCCAACCGGCTTGTGATACTTGAGGTAAACGGTCACCCTCCCCCATGGGATCACCTGCCCATCGCGGGCGATCACGTCCGAGCGACTCACCCGGTCACCCAGTTTGGCCACCCGCCCATTGATCGTGATCGATCCCGACTCAATTAAGCGATCCGCCTCACGCCGGGAGCAGATGCCTTGTTCGGTAAAAAACTTGTTGATGCGAATGGAGACCGTCACGGGCAATCTCGCAGCGATGGCACGAGGTCTTCACGAAACAGGAGAGGTTCTGCCGACAAGCTTTGCAGCCTTGATGCGGCCGAGCATGCGGTAGATCAGGCGAGCGATACAAAACTGCGGGGCAACCAGTCCTTCAATAGGGGTCATTTCGCTCACGTCCATTCCCACAATACCGGGACCGGCAGCGAGGGCGGCAACAAGGTTTAGGGTCTCATACCACCCCAAACCGCCTGGCTCCGGGGTCCCTAGCGCGGGGACCAGCGAGGGATCCAACCCATCGCAATCAAAGGTGAGGTACACGGGGCCCGGGCAGGCGGCCACGACATCGGGAATCCATCGAGTTGCCTTCCCCTCATAGGGACCAGCCGGGTCTAGAATAGACGCCGCGAAAAATGTTGTGATTTGATCCGTCTCGTCCAGGCGCCGCCGCTCTTCCTGGCAAATCGATCGGACCCCGACCTGGACCAACCGATGGCCGTCTTCCACCACTCGTGCCATGACACTGGCGTGGCTATACGGATTGCCCTGATAGGCTTCCCGCAGATCGCCGTGGGCATCAATCTGCACCACGCACAGATTGGAATACCGTCGGGCATGGGCCCTGATCGCCCCCAGCGCACCGGTGTGTTCGCCTGTCAACGTGACCACAAACCGCCCCCTGTCAACATGCGGACGCACAAACCGCTCAATAGCATCAACCGCAGCTCGATCCACCTGGCCTCCAAGATCTAGCGCCGACGCCGTCGCAATGCCGCCCCACTCGCGAAACGACTCACACCGCAGTTGTTCGTCGTACAACTCAACCTGGCGCGACGCCTCCAGAATGGCAGAAGGCCCTCGATCAGAACCGCGCACATAACTGGAGGTATGTTCGTAGGGAATGGGCAAGACATAGACCCCAGCCTGGTCCGGATGACACCAGGGCTCCTCGAGCCCAAGAAAATTGGATTCTGGCCCTTCCCATCCAGTAGGTAACGTCATGGCATCGGCCTTGTGATGATCACGAGGAGCATGTCATACGGCGGATCAGCGCACCTGAAGAAGCCAGCCGCTTACCGGCGATGTCGCTTGGCTACATTTTCACCCGGAATGAAGACCGCCAGCGCGATGACCGTCGTCCACTTCCCGGCCTTGCCAATGGCCGACTGGGTGATGTTGGAAGTCTTGACGATCTTGCCACCCATCTTAAACACCTGTTCCCGTTCCTTCCAGGCCACGTTGGGATCGAACTCAAGACCCAGGGTGGTGGCCAACATCTGCGCGGCGAGATCTTCCGTGTACTCACCAGTCTCTTCATCTGTCTCGCCGTAGGCGTGATGCTCGGATAAATAACCATAGCTGTTGCGGTCCGTTGGTTTGGCAAGGCCGACCGACGCGGAAATTAGACGGTTTCGCTCATTGGTTTCAGACCGGGCCATGACACAGAACGTGATCTCACCTGGGCTCAACAGTTTTTCTCCTCGCTTGCGCGAGATGATCTTACAGTTCGGAGGCAGGATAGAAGAGACACTGACGAGATTACAGTAGGCCACTCCGGCACTGCGCAACGCCTCCTCGAACGAAGCCAACTTTTCCTTGTGAACCCCCACACCTCTGGTCAGAAACATATGTGTTGGTACCATCGTCACCCCTCTCGATTAATTCAGTGATAATGATTGAGCCGCCCAGACGTTCGAGCTGTCGGTGAGGCTTTTTCGTGGAAATCCGATCCCACCTAGCAGGATCGGATCGAGTTCCTACACAGAGCGTGTTTTTGTATCAAGAATGACGGCGCTTCGCAACATCACAAACCATTTTTTACAAATTTTTAGACCGGCGTGTCTGGGTCTCGAACATTCACAACCAACAATTTCTGTTCCGTCATTTCTTCTATCGCAGACCGCACCCCCTCACGGCCCAGGCCAGAGTCCTTCACCCCGCCATAGGGCATATGATCCGAACGAAACGTCGGAATTTCGTTGGCGAGCACAGCCCCCACTTCTAGATGACGAAACGCGTAAAAGATTTTGTTGATGTCTTTCGTGAACACGCCGGCTTGCAATCCGTAATCGGATTGATTGAGCAGGGCAACCGCCTCACTAAATCGATTGTACGGCGTCACCGTCACAACCGGACCGAACACCTCCTGACATGACACCTTCATGTCGGGCTTCACGTTCGAGAGAACGGTCGCCTCCACCACTGATCCCATCCGCCTGCCTCCCAGCAACACCCGCGCTCCCGCCGCCACAGCTTCGTTAATCCAGCTTTCCACACGATGGGCGGCAGCATGATCGATCAACGGGCCGATAGTGGTCGTCTCGTCCGTGGGATCTCCGGCCTTCAACCGCGCGACGTGCATGAGCAATTTGGTCGTAAACGGATCCGCTACCGACTGGTGCACAAACACCCGTTGGACGGAAATGCAAGTCTGCCCGGCGTAGCCGAAGCCACCGGCAGCGCACCGTTTAGCCGCCAGATCCAGATCGGCATCAGGTTCAACGATCACGCCGGCGTTGCCTCCCAATTCCAACACTACCTTTTTCTTGCCACACTTGGCCTTGAGCATCCAGCCCACTGCGGCGCTGCCAGTAAAACTCAAGAGCTTAAAGCGCGGATCGACCACCAACCGTTCCGCCAGCACATTGTCGCAGGGCACGACATTGAGCCCTCCGGGCGGAAGCCCAGCCTCTAGCGCCAATTCTCCCAACCGCAAGGCGGTCAACGGCGTCTGCGGAGCCGGTTTGATGAGAATTGGATTGCCGGCGGCCAGCGCCGGCGCCACCTTGTGGGCCACCAAGTTGAGCGGAAAATTAAAGGGGGTGATGCCGAGAACTGGCCCAATGGGAAACCGCCGGAGGATCCCGACGTAGGACTCCGTCCCCGGTGTCCAATCTAAGGGAATCACCTCGCCGCTGATCCGCTTGGCCTCCTCGGCGGCGACCGTGAAGGTCTGGATTGCCCGCCCAACTTCACGCCTGGCGTCCGTGATCGGCTTTCCCGCCTCAGCAGTGATCAAGGACGCTAGCTCGTCATACCGTTGAGAAAGCAGGGCAGCCAGCTGTTGGAGAATGGTATACCGCGCATGGCCGGGCAGACTGGCCATAACCGGCGCCGCCTCGACCGAGGAGACAATGGCCTCTTCGAGATCGTTTTCCGACGCTTGAGCCACCATGGCGATCGTCTCCCCCGTAAAGGGATTCACCACGGGCGCCATTCGCTCGCCTTGCTTCCATTGGCCGTGAATAAGAAAGCGCCGGACGTCCTGCACAAGCGACTCGTTGAGTGCTACCTCATCCACGCAATTTGCCACTTCAAGCGGCGAGATCAATCCGCCGCTTCAACCGGCGAAGAGGATTCGACAGAGGAAGCCGCGGCCTGCGCCTCCTCTTGCGCCGCGACCGCCTTCGCAATCAACTCCTCTGTCCCCCAATCCCGAATAGCCTCAAGGGAAAAGCCTTCATAGGTCGAGACCCCATGACACGACGGGCAGTCCGGCATGGGAATCTTCCGATAGAACACCTCGCCCAGACAGGACATACACACCCAAAAATCTTCGTCGCGATGGGACACAGGCCAGAATGACTGTGATGATGTCATAGAAATCCTATCGGTTACGGACGTAAAGTACCACTGACCCTCGAAGTTCTTCTCGATGACGGCCACGCGGAGAACCCCCCTCTGATACCAGTGCCTTTAGGGGTTCTACCCGTTAACGCCCTGAACCGGCAAGCAACCGGTCGATCTCTTCCGCAAACATCTCAAAGGGGAACGCCCCCGGAATGGCAATCGCCGGCTCCTTTTCGCTTGGTTCCCTGTTCGTCCGATGGAGGATAAAGCCGGGCGTGCCCCGAAAGCCCCAGCGATTGGCCTCTTGCCGATCTTCAAAAATCGCCTGGGCATAGCGCCCGTCCTTCACACACTGGGTAAAAGCAGCGACGTCCAAACCGATCGCCGCAGCGTGGCGGGCATACACGGTTGTGGCAAGCCGCCCCCCTTCTCCAAACAGGCGATCATGCATCGCCCAATACTTGCCCTGGGCACCGGCGCAGCGGGCTGCCATCGCGGCATCGAAGCCGGGCCCCTGATCGGCGCGCGGAAAGTCCCGATACAGAAACCGCACCTTGCCCGTTTCAACATAATGGGCCTGAAGGCGTGGCCAGGTTTCCTTGAAGAACTTGACACAGTACCCGCAGGTAAAATCTGAGTATTCGATCAACGTCACCGGTGCATTCGCCTGCCCCCTGATCCGCACATCCGACTCAGCGGCAGAGACCGACGCCAGCCCGAAGCAGCCGCACCCCACGGTCGTCGCAATCGTCAGTCCCAACCATGTCAACCGCCATCGCATAAACATTTTGTTATTCCGTGTGCTCGTGGAGTGTGCCTGAGGCACAGTACGGCACGAGGTGGATGACCTCGAACCAATACCTGGCACGACCTGGCACGCGACTTTCTTATACACAACCATTGCCAGAAGCGTCAATGAATCGCAATGTCCCAAATCATAACTTGGAGGGTGTACACCGCGATAAAGTCGAACTGGAGAAAATTGGACGGAACACCTGGTTCTCACAAAGTCCGACGTGGTGGTCCAACAGATTTACAGGCAGATATACAGATGTGTTGGAATTTGACTCCGACCTCGCTTTTTTGTAGTGAGTCACTGAGCCAGAAACGGGTACGACTAAAACCGACTCCAACCAAGGGGAGCTAATCCCGAACGACCGAAAAATGGCCCCGCACATTGCTACTTCCTGCGGCTCATGATGGGGGAGTCGTTTATCTAAACATCAAAACATCCCCGCTTCCCCCCAGAGTCGTCTGTTACCCACGACATAGGTCACCTCCTTTGCGCGACTCACTGCCCCATTCAGCCAGTTCGGTCGCCCCCAGCCCAGCCACGAGCCCCGGTTTGTGCCAGGTGAGGCGCGCCCCCAACGAGAATCACTACTTGAGCTTCGCAACCCTGAACCGTCTGCACGGTGCCGATTCGCTCGTTGGTCTAGCGCCAAACGTCCTCCTCAACCCAGTCGTTGAGCATTCCGCTTTCACACACTGTTTGGCGCAGCCGGTCGGCAACAATGACGAATGGCGTGATGATAGAGAGGGCAGGGCTTACGCCAGCTTGGGCTAGATGCCAGATGATGGAGCAGGCGCAGCACCTCACCCCCCTCTTCTCGACACCATTGTCTTCACCACTCCCTTGGACGTCCATCTATTTGGAAAGCCCCTGGAAGGACCAAGCACATTTCTGATGTTAGATTGTTGTGGCGATTTCGCGGACACCATCGTGCCCGAATATGCGATTGCGTTGGAGAGACCGAACATAGGCCCCGAACATCGCCGATGCACC
>JANDJC010000058.1 GCA_024331045.1 Nitrospira sp. | reverse complement strand
ACCGGCCGCCATGGCACTGCCACGTACAGTTCTGTAAACTGTCCTGCCATCCTCGCCTTGATATTGAGCCCAAGGCGATGACACTCTTGAATCAACCATGGCATGTTTGTTTGCCGTGTCAGCAAGGAACCTTCGGATGTCTCCTCAACATACTCAATTCCTGCCTGGACAGATCTAACCAGTGCCCGCTCACGACGCAACAGCCGTTTCACAACACGCAACGTATATGCCTGAAGAGAGTTCACATTACCCTCGCTCAACACCAGAAAGCCACCAGGCTTGACCACTCTGGCCAGCTCGCTCAGTGCTTGCTGTAAATCAGGAATATGCATTAATACTCCCCAGCAGAGAACATATTGGAATGAATCATCGGAGAACGACAGACGGAGCAAGTTTTCTTGTTTGAGTGTAATTCGATCACCAAAACCATGGATACCAACCGTTTCCTCAGCCAGCCGCAGGGCACTCACCGAGTAGTCTACTGCCGTAACACGGAACCCTTTGGAAGCCAGCAAGACGGCCTTCGCGCAACTTCCACAACCAGCATCCAAGATCATTGAATCGGGTGGTGCATCTAATAACTTTGCGATCTTATCGAATGCCATGTCATAGAATGCCTGCATCTCTGGCGTCCGATAATTAGCCACCCATTTTTGATGAATGGCTCCGCCAGAATGCGCATCAGCCGACATCTTTTCCGCTTGGATTATTTCAGATCGTTTCATAAGCACGCCGCACCATTTCTTTTGCCAACGTCGTATCGTACCGCTCCGACGCGAAAGCTGCGGCAATATCAACCGGCGTTTTTCCTCGTATTAGAAGTCGCTGCAGCAGAATGAGGACAGGTGACAAGAAAGACAAGACGAATCCCGGCAGCCACACGGCCTTGAGATCTGGTCGCTTTTGAAGCCACCGCTTCAGCAACTCTTCACGCGTTGGCGCAGTCGGTTCCACGAGGTTGAGTACGGGAGGGGCGGCGTCAAAGTCCTGCACCGTCGCTCTGATAACTTGGGCGGCCGTCCGCACATCACACAGAGCGATGCGGCTCGACTTTGGTCCCACAGCCACGTAAATTGGCCCCAGCTCTCGACCTAACCTCCCCGGCGGCTCGTAATTAGTGAAGTCCACCAATGGGCCAGGTCTGATGATCTTCACCGAAAGCCCCAGGGTTCGTCCTAATTCGTTAACCAATCGTTCCGACTCGGCCTTTCCCCACACGTAGGGTCCTCGACCAAGATTGCCGATATCGACAGGCGTTTGTTCATCCAGAGGCTTCCCCATTTCCTTGCTTGTTTTTAAAACGGCCAGGCTGCTGATATGGATGAACCGCCGAACGGAGGCGTCAGCGGCAGCTTGTAACAGGTTTCTGGTTGCCGCCACGGAGTTTCGTTCATGCGCATCCTTGCCTCCGGCCGTTTCCGCGGCGCAATGGACAATGGTCTCGACTCCTCGAAGGATTTCGCGGTCAATTTCTCCGCCTAAATCCGCCTTGACGTACTCGACCCCCGCTTCTCGTTCGGATGGCGGAGGAATCCGTCGCCCCAAAGAACGAACAGCCCAGCCCCGCCGCCGCAATTCCGACACGACCGCTCGCCCCAGCAGGCCGCTCCCCCCTGTCACGAGCACGAGCCCCTTTCGTTCATCAACCGGCGGCAATTGGCTCGCCCGCGCGGCCAATTCGATCTCCGCCCGAGCTTCAAACTCGGCTTTGGCGGCATGCAATCGCTCTCCGATTTGCTCGCACAGACGCACGGTTTCTCGAATGGAGTCCGGCGACAAGGGCGAAGCCTCCCCTCGACGAATGCCGGTATAAAACGCCTCGATCAATTCGGCCAATCCAGGGTAGCCCTTGTGTTTATTCAGCATGCGCGATGCAAAGCCTTTCGTCGATCCGAAGACTATCTGCATCGCCTCCCGATAGGGATTCGAGAGGATCCCGACCGCCGAAGCGCCTGGACCGGCCAACTTGGTCAGATGGCCGCGCACGAAATCGGCTCGGAGTGATCCGTTCGTACCAACGACTTTCAAGTAGGAATCAACGGGGCGGCCCCTCAGCGTGACAACCAGCACACCGGTCGTTTCACCGGCTTGCACAATTGCATGGACCTCTCCTTCCGGTCTGACCAGCAACGATTGAAGGATTGGGACTGTCTCGCACTGCCCTCTCAACACGTGCAACAGCGTATAGACGGGATGGGGCAGGATATCCATTAACTGCTCGATGGGAGACATCAACGAACGTCCATCGCTGGATTTTCTCACCGTCTTAAACGAAAAGTAACTTTCAACATGGACAACTCGCCCAATCAGCGGTAACGAATCAAGGAGCGCTCGCGCTGGATGTTCGTAGAGGAGCTGGTGTCCCGCGCAGACCAAGCGGCCAGTCTTTTGGGCGGCTTCCAATACCGTGTTCGCTTCGGATAACCGCAACGTGAAGGGTTTTTCCACATAGACGTGAGAGCCATGTTCCAAACAGAGCAAGGCCAGGTCCGCATGCGTCGCCGGCGGCGTGATAATATGCGCCACGGTCGGCTTGACCGTTTTTAAGAGGTCGGCAGCGGAGGTAAAAAAAGGAACGTCCCGGGGAACCAAGCCGTCCAACTTGGACCGGTCTCCGGAGGGATCGGCCAAGCCGACGATACGCCCGCCTCCACAGGCCTTGATCGCTTTGGCATGATGCACCGCCATTTTGCCGCAGCCGATGAGCGCGACGTTCAGCGGCGCGGTGGAATCCGTTTGTGCCTTCATAATGATGGTTCTGGCTTCACGACCTTGTCAGCAATGGAACGTCTCTTTCCATGTTTGGACGTTTAACACCGTCCAGAGAACCTCAGAGTGATCTTGCACACCGGCCCGATGTTCTTCGACCAACCGACGGAGGATCTTTCGGTCGAAGAGGTCCGAATCGACCTGATCTGGTAACTGACGAACTCGCTCCCCCATCCCCACATCGGATCGAAACCAGCGGTCTAGTGGTACGCCAAAGCCCGATTTGCGCCGATCAACCGTTTCCGGCGGCAAGAAGGCCCGCGCCACATCCTTCACAATAGCCTTCCCACTTCCGTTCCGCAACTTGTATGAGCTCGGCAACCGGTTGGCGAATTCGACGATTCGATAGTCCATAAACGGCACCCGCGACTCGATGCTGGCCGCCATGCTCATCTTATCCTGCCGGTTTAAGATGGAGACTAGAAAACACTCTTGATCCAACAGGGACACTCGCGCGAGGTCATCAAGCTCAAGCTGCTCGGTTCCCTTAAGACATGACCATCGATAATCCAGTCGGCTTTCGGCGAGACGCGGCGCGATGGCCGCGACGACATCGGGACGCAACATGCTGGAATTGTACAGCAGCGTTTCTAATGGAGAACACGATGCAAACCGGTCAAGCTTCATGATTCGATGATCCTTCGCGACGGCTCCCCACAGTTTCGCAAGGTTTCGCAGCGCGTTCGGCATACGACGATAGAAAGAAGCCATCGCCGGAATGCGATAACGAGGATAGCCGGCGAACAATTCGTCGGATCCTTCGCCCGTCAGAACCACTGTCACATATTGCTTAGCCAAGCGACTTAAGGCAAAGATCTGGATGGAGTTCGCAAAATTGAGCGGCTCGTCGTTCTGCCAGACCATTTGCGGGAATAGGTCGCTGAACTCCACGTTACCAATAGTGAGCTGATGATGAAGCGTTCTATACTGCTTGGCAACCATGAGGGCAAAGGCACTTTCATCATACTCTGGCTCATCAAAACCAATGGAAAACGTGTTGACCTGATCACCTTTGATCCTCGACGCCAAGGCCGTCACTAAGCTGGAGTCCACTCCTCCACTACAAAAGGTGCCCACTGGCACATCGCTGATCAACCGAAGCCGAACTGAATCTTGCAAGAGCTCGGTCAAGATCTTCCGTGCTTCTTCATACGTGATCAGGGGACGATCTGCAGAGGGCCTGGGAGACCAGTAACGTGCCAGTTGCGTTTTCCCCTCGCAGAATGTCAAGGTGCATCCTGGGGGAAGGCTCATCACCCCCTTAAACAGGGTTTCCGGTCCAGCAACTTGGCGAAAAAGCATATACTCCGCCAGCGCCTCTCCCCGACAACGAGCCTCGAGCAGCCCCGTGCGTAGAATCGCTTTTATCTCCGACGCAAATAGAAATGCCTCTGGCGTAATCGCATAATAGAGCGGTTTGACTCCCATTCGATCCCGAGCCAGAAACAACGCCCGACGCCGGGCATCCCAAATGGCAAAGGCAAACATGCCATTGAGCGCATGAACGCACGCCTCGCCTTGCTCAGCATAAAGATGCAGAATAACTTCCGTATCACTGTGGGTACGAAACTGATGACCGTTTCTGATCAATTCCTCGCGCAACGAGCGATAGTTGTAGATCTCACCGTTGAAGACAATCCACAATGTGCCATTCTCGATCGACATCGGCTGATGACCACCACCAAGATCAATGATGCTCAACCGCCGATGCCCCAATCCCAGAGGTCCATCAAGATAGAGTCCTGCATCATCAGGACCTCGGTAGACGAACGTATCTCTCATCGCAATGATGAGGTCCCTCGCACACGGTCTCGACTGATCGGCATACATCAACCCCACGATGCCACACATGGTGTGCCTCTCTGTTGGGTTACATGGTCAGGTGCCATTAAATCCCCAATGGCACATGGGAGATGACCCACTTGAATTTTCCACTGGCTTTGCGCTCCAGAGAATCCACCATCTGGACCTCGACCGTGACATCGGTACCCAAACGAGCCGTGAGTTCCGTGACAAGATGTTTGGTATGGGCCTCGGTATAACCAGCACCAGGTACAAGGCGCACAATCACCGTTTGCGGGTCAATTTGAACGATCTGCGATCCTTCAATACAATCCAATGGCTTAAATGGATGGGTCAAGACAGATGGCGAGATCACTCTGCCATCTTTGAGCGTCAACATGTCTTCGGCCTTCGTCGTTACATCATCCATCAACCGTAACCCCCGACTGCACGAGCAACGGCTTGCACGAAAGCTTGTCATATCGTTCGTCACGTAGCGGATCAGGGGCATCGCTTTATTGTGTAGGCTCGTCCCTACCAATCTTCCTGGCGATCCAATCGAAACAGGCCATCCCTTCTCATCCACCACCTCGGCGATTCCGTATTCCATCGCGACATGATGCCCCTCATGGCGCTCGCACTCGTTTGAAAACACTACCCGCTCTGCCAAGGCGTAGTAATCGAAGACGCGGCATTGGAAACGTTCCTCGATGAGGGCGCGCTGAAAATCGTATAAGGTTTCGGATGAGGTAATCGCTGCCCGAAGGGGAAACGTCTGCCCCTGGCTCTGAAGAAATTTGGCCAGCACATAGAGCGTGGATGGATAGCCATCGAGCACGGCTGGTTTGAACCGCGCCAACTCCTCAAAATAGACCGGCAGATTCTGTTTGGAAAGATGAAAAGAGGACAAGAGCAATTGATTGTGGCAACGATTCAGCCGCCAAAATGGCGGCTTTTTCTGATGCAATGGCACGATGACGTTCCCGCGCACAACGGCGATACGATCGCCGTCTCTGGCCAGTCGGCACCCCGCCCATCGATAGTGTCGATCAAGTGCCGCATAAGCCATCCCGATCGCGCCGTCATCATACCCAACCGTCAGCGGTGTGCCAGTTGTGCCACTGGTGTGACCAGTTTTTCTTGATCGTTGAGGCACAATAGTCGACCACAATTCTCCAAAATGCGCACGCACTTCATCGCGCGTGAGCAAGGGAACTTTGGGCAAATCGTGTTGCCCTCGAATATCGGACGGTTTGAGTTTACCTTCATCGAATCGGCGTCGATAGAACGGAACCGTTTCATACGCATGCTTGATGAGAGCACGCAGTTGCTCGTCTTGATAGGCAATGAGTTCGTTTTCCGAATACCACTCCGTTTTCGCCAACAGATCCCTGAATCCTCGAAAGCGCTCGCCGTACCGTTCGCGATCAAGCAACAGACTGTAGCCGGAAAGGATCAGGTTCTGCCCCCACACCGGCGCCAAGTTATAGAGCACGGAGCCAAGCCGATTCACGAGCGCCGTCGTCTCTTATCAATTGCCATGCGATACGCTTCGATAAGTTGTCTGCCGATTTTCTTCCATGAATAGCATTGTTCCACAAGCTCGCGGGCGTTGCGCCCCAATCGAGCCCGCAACTCGGCATCCCGAAGCAATTGAATGGTCTTGTCCGCGAATGCGGCAGGCTCGTCGGCCACCAACAAATGAACATCCGGCTTGACATCGAGCCCTTCACAGCCGATTGACGTCGAGACTATCGCTTTCCCCATCGCCATGGCATCCAACACCTTCAAGCGGGTTCCGCCACCCACACGCAGCGGCACGACGTACACCGTCGCATCCCAGACAAAAGGGCGGACGTCCGTGACATAGCCGGTCACCACCACTTGAGGGTCACGAGCCGCAATATCAAGCAGCTCGTTCGGCGGATCTTGGCCGACAGCAAAAAACCGCACGTCCGGCATCGCCTTCTTAACCAGAGGCCACATTCTCTGAAGAAACGAGAGAACTGCGTCCCGATTAGCAAACATGTTCATACCGCCCGTATAAATCAATGTCGGCCGACCGTTTTGCTGACGCGATGTAAAGTATTCTACGTCAACGCCGTTCGGCACGACGGACGTCTGCAATCCCGGAATTCTCTCGGCCAGCGTCCGCTCGTCGGTCTTCGATACAAAGACGTTGACATCAAACATCCGGGACATCTGATTCTCATAGGCCGACAACTTGCGCGCTTCACGACGCAGGTATGTTCGAGCCAGAAATCCTGTCTCGGCCCCGGCTCGACGCTCCATCAATTGAGACTCGATGTTATGGTGGGTCAGTACGGTGGGAATCGACCACTGGCTGTCCAGAAACTGCGCCAGTGCAATGGTGTCGGCATGGACGATGTCGAACCTGTTCGATGAAACCAAATCCCTCACACGCCCGTGAAATGCTCGCGAGCGATGCGCAAGCACGCTGAACGGCATTGAAGATAATGCTGCGGCCGCCAAGCCCGCAACGCGATGGACGGGCGAGGTTTTCGGCCAAAGCTGGAAATACTCCACCGCGACACAATGTTTTTGCAGGGCAATGCGGCTTGCTTCCAGTGACTCAGCGTGCGGCAATACATCAGGGTGAACGAAAGCAAGGAGATGAATTGAGGCGTCATGACTCAACTCTTTAAGCAAATTATATCCCCGCTGAAGTACCCCCCCGTGGGGCGGATAGGGGACAATTTGAGAAAGGAAAAGAACGTTCATCTCGCAGAGACTTTGCTTTTCGAACCTGATTTCCCGCTTGACAAAGCTCTAAAAATACTGTTCGCACACATTCTGCGCGTGCTACTAGTTCATCGTTTGTTGATTTGTCAACTCAGATTGACGCTTGTTGATAAATTGGCCTAGGAACTGCGATCTTCTCTTCTGCAGCAGAAGCTGTAGAAACCAGGGCCTTCCTACCAAACTCCCTCCCACACTCAAGTAAAGCAGCTAATAAGTAAAGATGAGGGTAATATGCGGCTGAGAGAAATGCCCCTCCTACCGCAAAACCAATGAGGCTTGCATTGAGTGCTGTCACTAAATGTCTTTCAACCAAAAAGTCTTTGCTTCCCTTTCTTCTTATCTGCTGAAGAAGCTGCTCCCCAGCAACAATGTTGGAAATGATTAGTCCCACGATGAAAATTAGTCCTGGAAACCCCAGTTCACCAAGAAGAAGAAAATAAGAAGAATGGGCGGTTTGCCAGGGAATAGCATTAAGCCCAAACTCTTTTGGTTGATACTGTGCTCCATATTTCACCGGGAAATGGCCGACTCCCACGCCAAGTAAAGGGTGGTCCAATGCCATATTAATAGCCGCCTTCCATGCGAAGATCCTCCCTTGGGCCGATCCATCCCTTTCTTCACCAGTTTTGGTGAGTGTGGCCATACGGTCGAAAAATTGCGGGGATGCAATGGTAAAGACAAAGCACACGACGATCACTAATCCAATGGCACCTAATATTTTGCGATCACTCTTCAGCCAATAGTAGAAGCCGAGGCTGAAAAGCGCGAGAATGCCTCCTCGCGACAGAGTCGCCACAACCGCAAAGACCAGCAAAAACAAAAAACCAATCGAGACCAACCGCATCATTTTGCTTTTGGCAGTTAGCATCAGGAACAAGCAAAGTGGAATCGCGATGTTGATGGACAAGGCAAAATCGTTTCCGTCTCCCAAAAAATACCCTGCCCTAACGTAGTGGCGTTGCCCATCATTTGCCAGGAGTTCCGGATTTAACACTCCAACCACGATATGAACTAAAACCAGTGTCACGATCACTTTTTTCAACCGGTCAATAGTGTACAGTTCCTTTCTCATGAAGAAATACGCAAGGCAATAGCCCAATACCATCTGGAACACATTGAGCGCATAGTGTTTGACATCGCATGTCAAGCCAGAAAGAATCATCAGCCCGAGCAAATACATGAGCCAGCGAGCATTCGGGCTTGTCAGCACATCTGACGCGCGAACTGGCCCATTACTGATCATCGACAAAAGAAGGGTACCAAGAGGCACAATCGAGTTGACATGCAACGCCAAGAGGATAGGCGCATAATTCCCTGGCTGGACATATTCCAATATGAAAAATAACAGAATGCCGTACAGTGCCATTACGTCTGTGCTGAGCGGCTCAGCATCTCTTCGTAAATTACTTCTAACTTGCGCGTCCTCGCCCGAAAATCAAAATGGGTCTCGACCATTTTTTTTCCTCGTCTCGCCATCTGCTTCCAACTCTCCGGCGAAGCAAGAAATTCCAGAATGCCGTCCGCCAGCTCGGATGGCGAGCGGGGCGCCACCAGCCGGCCTGTTTCTCCATCGGTGATCACTTCCGGTGTTCCACCGACTCTCGTCGCTAACACGGGCACTTCCATCAGCAAAGCTTCCAACGCCGCATTGGGCAAGCCCTCTGTGTGAGAAGGAAGCACCATAAGATCCACTTCCTCCAGTAATCGCTGGGGAGCTTGAACATAGCCGGGTAAATGGACGGCCCCTTGCAGACCGTGATTCTCAATCCGCCTGACCAAATTCGCACGTTCAGCTCCATCACCGATCAACACAAGAGACACCTTATGACCGGCTTTCTTCACCAGCGCAAGGGCGTCGATAAGGTCAGCATGGCCTTTTTCAAGGCTCAGCCGCCCCACGCTAGCAATCACGGGGCTTTCTACCGGTCGACCAATGACTTCTTGAAGGACCCCTCGCAATCCTTTCCGTCGATAATTTTCGACGACAATTGCATTGTGCAGAAGATGTATTTTGTTTTGAGGAACTCCAGCCTCTAGCAAGTCTTGTTCAATCTGACGGGACACTGCAATCGCTCGATCAAAATATCGAGCAATGCGTTTGTCCAGCGCAATGAATACTTTCCCTTTTAAGTTATTTCCAATCCAGCCATGGAGTGTCGTAATAATAGGAACCGGCTGGATCCTCGATGCAAGGTAGGCAATGACGTCCGATTTGACTTCGTGCGCATGGACAATATCGATCCTTTGATTTTTCACGAGTTCATTGACCCGAAAAATCATCCGCGGATCATATTGATGCAAACCGGTGATGAAATGCACGGGCATACCGATGTGCTTGGCTTCTCTAATGAAGGGAGAATCTTGTGCTTCTCCTTGCCGGAGAAATATGCCGAGCTGTAGGCGAAAACGGTTTTGATCGATGAAACGATAGGTCTCAAGGATGGTTTTTCCCGGTCCTCCAATCTCATAGGTATCGCGGAGATGCAAGACCGAGATCGGTTTCATCGTGGCGGACACCTTGTTTAAGAAGGTAATAATCGCAAAACGTCGAAACGTGTAGCCCTGTCACATGAATATCGATCAGAAATACCGTAAGCATTCTTGTGTCTTGCTATGACCTCTCTGCTACAACCGCTTCAACTTAACCGTCGTTACTTCACCAATCGAGAGCAGGTTTCAACGATATCTTTTTTCTCAACTAGCCGAAACGCCATGGAGAGGTAAGATGCCCGCTCTCTTTTTTCAAGAATCGACAAAGGGTCAAATGCTTCGCAGAGAAGCACTGCACCCTTGCGATGAACGTTTGTGTAGAAGTCCACCGTCACCCGTTGTTGTGACCGTCCAGCCAGCATCACTCGTCCCCAACGCGGTATGACCTCCAGGATTAAGTCGATAATTTCTGGACGGCCACTTAAGTCAACGGCAGCCACTCCAGGCTTGTCTTTGATCCGCAATTGAAGCCTCCGTAGAGCTTCCTCCTGATCAGCAATTGACAAGCATTCTCCCTGGTCCAGAGCTGGCTCAACAGAACTGTGATCCAGCCGGATAACTGGCAAACCACCCCGCCAGATAGCAACTTGGCCAATGAGGCCGGCAAAGTCGCTTCCCTCCGTATACACAGCAACCTCTCCCAGCTCTAGGCCAAGCCGATCCCATAGATACAGGGCTGACGCCAAGGGAACAGCGAGCAACGCCTCTTCCGCCCCCAATGACGATGGGACAGGAAAACAACTAGCTTCCGCCACCCAAAGGGTGGAAGCATCAGGCGAATCGACCATTGTCAAAACATAGGGCATTCCATTGCTTTTGACAGAGGTGTCATTTCTATCTAAGACTCGAGCCACCGCGCATGTTCGATCTCTTTTTTCTATTGGCTTGCTCGAGTCCCTCGTAGCAAAAGAGGGATAGGTATGCTCAACGATGAGTTTCAACATTTATTTCACCATTGTTTCATTCTTTAACAATGGAGAAGCTGGAAACGGTGCAACCTCAAGCGGCATGCCTTTCTCCATCGATTGATAGGCAGCGGAAATGAATGCAAGGTTGTCCCAGCCCTCTAGACTTGAGATGTCGGGCCTAGTCCCTTGACGTACAGAGGCTACAAACTTTTTGACCCATTCTGCCGTCCAGCTCACATTTGGGAATTTGGTATAGTGAAATACTTTTCCTGGTCTTTTGCCATCGATGGGCCTCGTTGAATAACAGGAAAGTCCTTCGCCATTCAAAATGATAGTTCCCTTGGTCCCCCAAATCCGCTCCTCTGCCTGGTCGGTCCCTCTCATAATTGAGCTTGCACTGATAGAGGCGATCCCGCCGTTCGACAGGCGAGCGCTCACACTAATAATATCTTCAACTTCGGCTGGCGATCCTAATGTTGCATACTCACTATAGACCCGAGTCCCCTTAAGGCCGGTTATGAAATAGACATAGTCAATGACATGACAAACATTCATAATGAGAAATCCCCCTCCACATTTCTCCTTGGAGGCTCTCCAATCATCTGGCGAATTACTTCTTGCCCCACTCCAATAGCCGCGATCCTTAAATTGATGGGCAATGATTTGGATGCCCGTGATATCACCAACCGCTCCGTCCTGGATCAATTGCCTGGCCTTTTGAATCTTCGGCAAATATCGGAAACTATAGTTGACGGTGAGTTGGACACCGTTTTTCTCGCAGCAGGCGATCATCTCCCTCGCTTCATCAAGCGTATTAGCCATGGGCTTTTCCACTAGCACGTGTTTCCCATGGGAGGCTGCTTCTATGGTCATGCTTTTGTGGAGATAATGCGGAACCGAAAGAAGTACGGCCTCCACCTCTGGACTTGCGAGCAATGACTCATAGCTCGGAAAAAATGGTGCAGAGAGCGCTCTGGCCATATCCCTTGCGACCTTATGATTCAAATCGAAGACCCCGGCGATCTTCGCGGTCCCAGACGCAGCGGCTTCTTTTGCATTTCGCTGCGCGATCGCCCCGGCCCCCACAATGCCGATTCGTAATGGCTCCATGGTTCTTCCCCCCAAAATCTCAGCCCTGAGAACACACTGGTCTGTTTTCCACTTTGTTTTATTTTGTTGGTGTCACTTCCCTAAGCCCCCCAATTAAACGTGATTCCCACATGATCACGCCCTCCCTCAGCCAGCACTTCATATACCGCGTTACATTCTTCAGGCTTCGCTCGCCAGGTAATGAGGTCCGCGACGTTCAATCGTTTTGTCTCCACCAGCTCCAAAAACAATTTGCCCTCCTGTGCATAAGTCCAACGCTGAGGGCTTGCATCTCTCTCCGGCATATCGCTAATGTGCGCACCGATGATTGTCAGATTTCTCTCTTGCGCCACATTCCAGACATCCCAATCACGGGTCAGTCCACGTGAGCTACCCAGGAGAACCACTCGCCCCCCCTCGCGAGCGCACTGCATCGCTGTCACATTAGCCTGAGGGGTACCAACTGCTTCAATGACCACATCTGCTTTAACAGCATGAACACAATCTTGATTTTCCTTAAGTGAAAGATACTGATCGACCCCTCCTGATAACACAGCCAGTCGTTCCCGGTTTCGACTGGGGGCAACCGCAACAAGCGACGCCGGTGTCAACAGACGAGCCAACCGGTTTGCCAACTGGCCAATGAGCCCCTGCCCCACAACGGCCACTCGTTCACCTGGCTTGATCGCTGCTTTCCTAATACCCTGCAACACAATGATTCCCAACTCAATGAAACTCGCTTCTTCCGCTGAGACACCAGGAGGCACCTTGAACAGTGTGCTTGCTAGAGCCGTTTCGTGACTGGCGTGTTTGATGCGACCAGCAACGCGATCTCCAATCTCAATTCCTTTCACGTTCTTCCCTTTTTTAATGACCTTGCCGGCAGTTGAGTAACCAGGAATGTATGGAAAACCTCGCCTCGCTCCGGGAAGTCCGCAGAGCACGGCTCGTTCGGTTCCCGGGCTGATGAGGCTGCACTCCGCCTCGACCAACACTTCGTCCGGTCCTGGTCCAAGCAGTTCGTAGGGGAGAAGATGCGCGATCTCGAAGTCTAAAAACTCAACCCGCTTCCCTTGAATGATCTGCCGTCGTTTGGCCAGCGATTCTACTCGCAAGGTGCTTTTGACAAACAGCTCCTTGAGTGTAGGCCTCAGCGCGGGAGGAATTTTCGTGTAGACAGTCAGCAGAATTTTTATCAGCCAATCAGGCATTTGAGGTCACACTCCGGTTTTCATCGCGCGTAGGATACGGCAAGAAATCACGAACCGATCTTCTCTGAAATATCTATGCGGTAGAAAACAGAACCTTTTTCGCCTCGGCGACGAGGACTCTGTCCAGCAAGACGACGGCGGCTGAATACA
Source organism: Nitrospira sp. (assembly GCA_024331045.1). Taxonomy (GTDB): domain Bacteria; phylum Nitrospirota; class Nitrospiria; order Nitrospirales; family Nitrospiraceae; genus Nitrospira_D. The sequence goes on along the minus strand of JANDJC010000058.1, from coordinate 603 downwards.
GAACGCCCGTCACAACAATCCCCCCTATTACCTGAAAGAGGCCCATGGAACCGAAACCAACCAGGACCGCCCAATAGACGGCGGGGATAAGGCTAGCCGATAATAGCACCGGGAGCCCCAACGCTCTCATAAATTCGCCGCCTGAAATTTTGAGATCCGCCGCCACCTTCTTAACCTCCAACGCCAGGACAATTGCATATGTACCGGTAATCAGCCAGCAAATTCCCGGGAGCCCAAGCCATAAGAGAGCCGGGATTCCCAAAAGACCGATCAACGCCAACCGCACCAAGACAAAAAACTGCATTAAATCCGGTCTTCCTGTAGCCTTGAACATCTCGTAAATGATCACACTCAGCGACCGGCATAAGGCGTAGCCTGTAAGAATTTGGAGCGGCAGCCCCACGGCAGACCACTTATCGCCGTAGAACGTGTCAATCGCATCCGGTCCATAAGTTGCGATGCCTATGGCCATAGGAAACGTAACGCAGGCGGTATATCGAAGTGTTTGAAGAAACGAGTGCTTCAAAACCTCTGACTCTCGATTCATTTTGGAAAAGACCGGAAACATCAAACGGCAGCCGATATGGGCGAATTGATTGATCG
>JANDJC010000057.1 GCA_024331045.1 Nitrospira sp. | reverse complement strand
AAGACCAAGTTGATCCTCTCAATGCTGGTGGTGGGGACCGTTCCGCTCGTCGTCGGCCTCGGCATGGCGTTCTGGCAGGGTTCACGGGAAATTCGAGACGTCAGTGGGGAGAGTTTCAAAGCGCTCGCCATGGAGGCGGCCCGCAAGCTCGACCTGCTGGTCGCGGAAGAAATTGCCCAAACCGCCCGTATTGCCAACGACCCCATCATTATCCGTGAATTGGAACACCGCAGAGACACGACGCATTCGGGCCGGGCTGAGGACACGCGCGAGCTCGAGCAGAAATGGATAGCCGGCGATCCCTCGACCGTGCGTTCCATCATGGAGAATCCGTTGAGTGCCCTGTTGTACGAGTACTACACGGGACTCCACAGCGCGCCGGGGCAGGTGCAACCGCAGGTTGTCCGCGCCTCCACCAAGATGCTGTTCCTTACCGACATCCACGGCATGGTGGTCGCGGCCCTCGGCGAGAAGCCGGATCTCCTCCACAACCAGACCCGCTGGTGGCAGGGCGCCTACCACAAGGCCGTCGGACGGCTCTTCATCGAGGACCTCCATTTCGACAAGCGAATCAACACCTATGTCTTTACCATCTCAGTGCCTGTCATGGACCAATTGCGGTACGAGGTGGTCGGCGTTCTGCATCGGGTGATCGACGCCAAAGAATTCTTTTCGCCGGCAACCCATGCGATTCGATTCGGGAAAACCGGCCACGTCATGCTCATCGATTCCAACGGTCTCGTGATCAGTTGCCCCATCCTCCCCACGGGGGTGCCTTTGTCCGATTCGGCTCTCATCCCCTTGGTAACCCCCTTGCAGCCCGGCTGGGTCCAAGCGTCGAGCGATGGCCACGGCGGGCACTCGACATCCGTGATCGGCTTCGCTCCCTTGTTGGAAACTAGTCGTGCCACCAACGGCTCCATCGAGAATGGATCCTGGCACACCTTCGTCTGGCAGGCGTCCGAGGAGATCTTCGCTCCCATCCAACACCTGTTCACCTGGGTGACCGTCTTCGGAGCCATGGGCCTGTTGTTATTAGCCGCCCTGGGATATATCGCAGCCGGACGCATTGTCACACCGGTTCGGCAATTGATGCAGGCAGCCCAGGCGATCGGTCGCGGAGAACTGAAGACCCCGATCGTCATCCGCTCTGGGGACGAACTGGAAGAGCTGGCCGAGGAGTTCAATCGCATGAACCAGCGGCTCAAAGAGGCCTTCGCGGGACTGACCGATCAAGTCGAATTGAAAACGCGCGAGGTCCAGGAGCTCCGTCAATCGACCGATCATATTCTGGATGCCGTCTCAACCCCCATCCTCCTGATCGACGCCGACGAGCAAGTCCAATACGCCAATCGGGCCGCACGCGAAACCTTTGAGATTCGCCGCGACCGGTCATTGCCGATCCCCCTGTTCGACATGCTTCCGCTCGACCCGGCGGAGCAAAACTTGTTGCGGCGGGCAATCAATGCCGGTAGCCCCCAGACCGTCCAACCGACGACGAAAACAATGGAGCAGGAGGCAATCCCGCGCGACCCGCTGGTTCCAGCGAGCCAACGATCCCTCACCGATCACCGGCCGGAAATTCATCTCGGCTCACGCCTCTATCAATATCAATCGTTCCACCTCCCGGCTGGGCCGGGCCTCCAGCCGGTGACCGGATTGGTCTTGCGAGACACCACCGACGAAAGCCGCCTGCACGAGCAATTGGTCCAGGCTGAAAAAAGCGGCAGTTTGGGGGTGTTGACCGCCGGAATCGGCCACGAACTGAACAATCCGTTGTTTGGCATCATCGGCTTAGGGGAAGCGATCGCCGAGGAACACAGCCTGGAACGAGCGAAAGCCCACGCCCGCGACATTGTGGCGCATGGCCGGCGCATGGCCGCGATCATCCGGGACTTCGCCGGGATGGCCAGCAAAGAAGAAGAGGACCACGCCATCTCCGTCTCGCTGGAAGAAGCGATGGATCGGGCCCTTGCGCTGGTCGAAGCGACCAGCCAAACGAAAGGCATCCTCGTCAACAAACTCTACAAGGGAGGAATTCACGTCCTGGCCAGGCCGGATCAGCTCCAGCAAGCCCTGGCAAACCTGATGACCAACGCCGTCCAGGCCATGAGCGGGACCGGAACTCTGACATTGACTACGGCCCTGTCCAATCAAACCGGCGTGGCAACCATTACCGACTCAGGACCCGGCATTCCCCGGCAACATCTCTCGAAAATTTTTGACCCGTTCTTTACCACCAAAGGACAAGGTGAAGGGTCCGGTCTTGGACTCACAGTCGCCCGAAGGATCGTCCGAAAGTTTGGCGGCGAGCTCCGCATCGAAAGCGACGAGGGACGGGGAACCACCTGTATCGTCACCCTGCCGCTCGCAACCGCCGCAGGAGGAGAACGGTCATGGACTCCATCCACCTCACAATCCGAGCCGCAATCGGCTCACTCGTCATCTTAGGAGGTCTCTGGGGCAGCTCTTCGCTCCCCCTCGCCAAGGAGAGTCTTGGCGCCGACGGCATTCCGCCTGAAAAAGTCGCCGACTATGTCCACGCCGTCCTTGAAGCCAACCGGACGGTCTACACCACCGTCATCGTCAATCGCCTGCAAGAGAAAGGAATCCTTTCCGCCACGGAACAGTGGGAACAGGACCACACCTTGCCACTACCCGCTCAATTTCTCCAACAGACCGGGCGCCTCGTGGCAGAGAGTGGTCGCGGCATTCGCTACCGACTCATCGGCCTGTCGCCGATTTATTCGCGCAACGCCCCCGCCACCACATTCGAGCGCCAAGCCCTCGAAACGTTGCGGCGCCACCCGGAGCAGCCGGTGACCGGTATCGTCACAAGCGGAAAGAAACGGTATTTCCAAGCCATCTACGCCGACCGCGCCATTTCGCCCGCTTGCGTGTCCTGCCACAACACCCATCCCCTGAGCCCCAAGCAGGACTTCAAGCTAAACGACGTAATGGGCGCCATTGCCATCACCATTCCGCTCGAGTAGGAGGCCCCCCCAACAGGGCGCCAACCCACCCACCGGTGGCAACCGTCCGTGCCCCTGCGGCAATCAGGCTGATTGGTGAAGAAGGGTCACGACGAAGCAGGCGAGGCGGGCGGTGCGCTCCCTTCAGGAGTCTGATATTCCTCGCGGTAAATTTGAACGGCCGTCAGCAGGAGACTGACGAGCACAGGACCAACAAAAATCCCCAGAACTCCATAGAGCGCCAACCCTCCCAGCACACTCAACACCAGGAGCAACACCGGAATCTGCACCTGCTGGCCGATCAGCCACGGACGGAGGAAGTGATCAACCATGGAGACCACCCCAACTCCCCATCCCAGCATCATGAGGGCCTTTCCCGTCTCCCCCACCCAAAGAAGATACAAAGCAACCGGCCCCCATACTAGCGCCGTCCCACCGACAGGAATGGGCGCCAAGAGCATCGTCAGCACCGTGAGTACCACTGGAAGCGGAATACCTAATACGAGGTACGCCAACCCGGCTAGGCTCCCTTGCACGACCGCCGTCAGCAGGATCCCCTTGATCACTGCCCGAATCGTCTGGTCCAACCGCGCGAGGATCATTTGCTTGTGTGACTCATCCATGGGAATCAATTGATACAAGCTTGCAAGCCAGGTTCGCCCATCGCGAAACAAAAAGAACAGCACCAGCAACATGATGAAAAAATCCGTCACTAGCATCACGGCATTTTTCAACACGTCGCCCATCCGGCCCACAAGAAACCGGCTGACGGCCGCGACGCCGGCGACAACCGATTGCTCAAGGGACAGCCGTTGGAGGTCGAGATTGGTCAGCATCGCGCGCAACCACTGGCCGATGATCGGAATCGTCGCCACCTGACCCGGCAACCGTTGGAGGCCCCCCTCTTCGACCCATGCACGAATCGCTTCCTCCGCCACACCAGCTTCGTGCACTAGCAGTACCCCGATCAACACCAATGGTGCCACCACCACGCCCAATGCCCCCAGGGTCAAGACCGCCGCAGACAGGGTGTGGTTACCTCCGAAGACTTTTGAGAGACGCTCATGCAGGGGAAACGTCCCATGCGCTAAGAGGGCGGCCCACACTGCCGGAAAGACAAATGGCTGGAGGATCAGCCCCATCTGATACAACAAAAGCCCAAGGAGGGCGAAAAAGACGATCGAAAACAAGTACTGTCGTGTCATCAGAGACTGTCGATAGAGGCTGTCGATAAAGAGTCCTGCTGTTGATAGCAAATCCCAACGTGTCTGTCACGATGAAGAATCGAGCCAGGGGGCGTGGAAAAAGCACTACCCCCCTTTCTCCATCTTTGATGGGGGCGGGCAGAACGTGGACTCAGTAGACCATACGGGAGTATGTATCCGAAAACGTTGGGATATTAGAGATCCTCATCCTTTGCCAGCAAAGCCACTGGTCGCCCACGATGGGGCTGGTGAGGATTGAGGTCGCGAATATTGCCAGACGCCTGCGGCGCCTCCTCCGGCCACGCTGTGACACCCATATCGCTCAGCCCCTGAAACTTGGCGCCCTCCTCCATGATGATGACGGGACTGTGCACCTCACCGATGAGAATCGCCGTCTTGAATAACTGCACTCGCTCGGTTGCCGTGACTAAGGCCTTGACCTTGCCGCTGCTGATCAAGGCTCCGGCGGTGATCGTGCCTTTGACCACTCCCTCCTCCCCTACAATCACCTCCCCTTTCGTATGGACATCTCCCTCCAGCCGCCCGTCGATCCGCACGGTGCCTTCGACTCGAATCTCGCCCCTCATCTCGACACCCTTGGCCAGAAGGGTGATGTTGCCGTCATCCACGTAGCCGTTTTTTTTCATGACCATCTCCTCGTCAATTCGTTTCCAGCGCTAGCTTACCGTAAGATTCCCTCTTATCCTAGCAGGAGTTGATTCACAGACAACCGCTGGTCAAAGACGGCTGATCCGTACCTCCAGGGAAGGACTCTCAGAACCATCCCCATGTGCGCTTTACCCATTCCCACAATCCTTCGCCGTGGACCTCGCAATAGACAGTCGGTTCGGTGCCAGCGATGAACACCTCAGTGATCGGTTCCGGGCATTGCGCGGTCGCCAATTGGCCTGTGTGGGAGTCAATCCGACGTTCCACCACACCCTCAGGCATGGGGAAATCCGGTTGATCGGGTGGAATTAACCGGGCCGCCAACCGGCTCCAGACGGGAAGTGCCGCTTGTGCGCCCGTGAGTTTGATCGGCCGTTCATCATCGAACCCCACCCACACACCGATGACGAGATCCGTCGTATACCCGACAAACCACGCATCACGGTATCCATCGGTCGTCCCCGTCTTGCCGGCAACCGCTCCGCTCACCCCCAGGCTCCTCGCCCCTACCCCTGTTCCACGCTCGAGGACCCCTTTGAGCAGCGAGGTGATGAGGTAGGTGCCTTGTGGAGACGCCGCTTGGCGTCGATCCGCGGCCTTGCTCCAAACCATCTCGCCATTTGCGTCATCAATTCTGGAGATGACAGACGGGCGTACCACCATACCCCCATTTGCTAGCCCGCCATAGGCTGAAGCGACTTCCAGCAAAGAGACGGATGAACTCCCTAGCGCTATGGAAAGGTTGGGGGGCTGTGGCGTCGCGATTCCGAAGGCCCCCAGCACGGTAACAAGCCGCGCCAGCCCGACACGCTGGGCAACCAGCACAGCCGGGATGTTCAACGATTGCTCAAGAGCCGCCCGTACTGTCACGGCCCCGCGATAACGGCGGTCGTAATTCTGCGGCGACCAGCTCCCGGCTTTCCCATCTTTTGATCCCAGCGTCACCGGCTCGTCGTTCAACAACGTCGCCGGCGTGAGCCCGGCGGGGCCCTGAGCGCGAGCCGCTTCAAATCCGGCCAGATAAACAAAGGGTTTCAGCAAAGAGCCAGCCGACCGGAAGGCCTGGACCGCCCGGTTAAATTGGCTCTTTCGATAGTCCCGTCCTCCAACCATCGCACGTACACGACCGGTCTTCGCCTCCAAGACGACCACGGCCCCTTCAAGCAACTGCCCCCCTTCTTTCAACCAGGGATACGTCACTTCCAACTGATCCAACCCCTCGCGCAGAACCTGTTCAGCCGTCTGTTGTACCCAGGGATCCAGTGTCGAGAAGATCTTGATTCCTTCCGGAAGGTCGCCCAGCGCCTGTTCCACTTCGCGCAGGATGCAATCGACGGCGTGCGGTGCATCGCCCACAATATCTCGACTGGGGATAATCTTCACAGGCCGATGGAACGCCTTTGCCCATACCTCCTCGGAGACGATCCCCTGTTCGCGCAAGCGGCGAAGGACGACGTTCCGCCGTTCGGTGGCTTGAGCCAGACTCCTGGCCGGCGAGTAACTGTTGGGGCCTTTGATCAACCCCACGATCGTCGCCATCTCCTCGACCGACAGTTCGTCGAGATTTTTCCCGAAATACCGCCGAGCGGCTTCGCCAACTCCATAGATCGATACCGACCCGAACTGCCCCAGATAGATTTCGTTGAGATAGCTTTCGAGAATCTCCCGTTTGCTGTATTTCAATTCCAGCACCACCGCCGCGACCAGTTCCTTCAGTTTACGACTCATCGTCCGCTGCGGCGAGTAGTAGAGGGTCTTCGCCAACTGCTGGGTGAGCGTGCTACCCCCCTGCACCACGGAACCATGAAGCAGATTCACCCAGAGTGCCCGGCCGATGGCGAGTGGATCAATGCCGTGATGTGAGAAAAATCGACGATCCTCGATGGCAAGCACCATCTGAATCAACAGGGGTGGCATCTGATCCAGTGAAATCCACTCCCTCACCTGCTTGGTTCCATCTCGTAAACCGCTCATGACGGCCGGTTCCAGAAACACCCAGGGAAGCGGTTGACCATCGGGAATGGTACGGAGCTCCCGAATTGTTCCTCCCGCCAAGGAGAGCCGGACCAGTTGCGCCGGGATGCGGCTCTCCGGCTGTGCTCGCAGGAAAATCTCTATGGAGTCGGCCGTCGCAGCATATTCGCCGGCCGAGCGAGGCGAAGCCCTCACCGAGCGATAGCCCAACTGCCGCAATCGATCGATCAAGCCGGCCTGGGTCACATGCAGACCAGGTGCGATCATAAACGGCGCGCTATAGATCAACAGGGGAGGATGCTCATCGCCTCGGGGAAGCGTCACGGTAGCGGAAATGAGGAGCCCATAGCCGGTGATCGCAGCTATGCCGAGAGCCGCCACTGCACCCAATGCCACCAGAGTTCGCCATAACCACCATCCCCACCTTGGCGAGACCTGACGGATTACCTTCGTGTCCATGGCCAAACCAACACAGAGACCTACTAGAAGAGACACAGCCCCCGCCGCTTCCCCCTAGAGAACGCCACCGACACCTCGCAAGCGCGGACGGATGAGCCTCCTGCCAACCGCCCGTTTCGTCGAGGGTGTTGGTTCAAGCAGAACAGGGACTGACGACCGTTCGCTGCTGCTCACCGCCCTTTGCCTCGACAGACCTTCCAGTAGAGACTGGACCTGAGTGTCGTGTTGAGGTATAGGAGAGGACATGCAACGTCGCCGACGCAACAGGATGCAGCAATGAGGGACCAGTCGATCAACCAACCGTTTCTCCCCCTTCCTGTCCCCGTCGCAGGGACTGTGATCCAAAGCAACTGCCACAGCAACGAGGGCGAACATGGCTTCTATCTTGATCGTCGATGACGAAGAACCTCTCCGCACCCTCCTGCGTCGAGTGCTCGAGGAGGACGGGCACACGGTTCACGAGGCCGCCAACGGATCGGCGGCACTGGCGCTGTACCGAGAACACCCCACCGACCTGGTGATCACAGACATCCTCATGCCGAAACGAGACGGCTTAGACGTGCTGCTGGCACTCACGCGGGAATTCCTCGAGGCCAAAGTCATTGCCATGACCGGCGCAAGCGGTGATCACCAGTTGTTACAGGTCGCCAAACTCCTCGGAGCCCGCAAGGTCGTCAAGAAGCCCTTCACCATCGAGGAAATTCGCAGTCTCGTGCGCACGACGCTGGAACAGTAAGGCCCCCTCATCCTCGGTGACCATTCCGCTCTGCGCCGCTCCCGCACTCCGCTGTGGCGACACACGTCCATTATTTATTACGCCTGCTGCTACTGTCCCCACCGCGACGGCCGGTACCAGAGCGATCCGGCGATCATCCCGATGCCAGCCATGATGAACGCCACAAGCTGTGGCGGCCAACAGGAGTCAGCCGGGATCGCCCATTCCAATCCCAGCCAACTCGTCAGGCCAATGACGATCGCGCACAAGGCGCCCTGCGTCGTCGCCCCTTTCCAATACAGCCCCGCAAACAGGGGAATAAATGCCGCCACCAGTGTCACCTTGTAGGTATTGACCACCAACTTGTAGATCGACGCGTCGGACCAGAGTGCAATGGCCAAGACCACCACGGCAAACCCGACAAGCACCACGCGCATGAGACGTAGAAATTCCGAATCGTTCAGTCGGGGAAGCCCCGGTCTGATGACGTTTTCGCTCAGCGCCACTGACGGCGCAAGCAACGTGGCGCTCGAGCAGCTCATCACCGCCGACAACACAGCGCCAAAGAAGGCCACCTGCGCCGCCAACGGCGTGTGTTGGAGGATCAACGTTGGCAAGATTAGTTGCGAATCCCGCTCCAGCAACGCGCCGAACTTCTCCGGATCGACGAGCGTCGCCGCATAGGCCAGAAACATCGGGACAAAACAAAAGGCGAAGTAGAGTGTCCCCCCCAAAAGCGAACCCCGCACCGCCGTCCGCTCGTCCCGCGCCGATGTGATGCGTTGAAAGACGTCCTGTTGGGGGATGGACCCCAGCATCATGGTCATTCCAGCCCCAATAAAGGGAATCCATTCCGCCAACCGCGGCGGTGGGAATAAGTCCAATTTGCCAGCAGCGGCCGCGTGTCCGATGACGGCCTCCACTCCACCGGTCAAGCCGCTCACCACGAAGACGATGTATAACAACCCCCCCATGATCACAGAAATCTGCACAAAATCGAGGATCGCTACCGAAAACATCCCGCCGAAGGTTGTATAGAGCAGCACGACGGCTGCACCAATCACGATGCCCGTCGCCTGACTGACCGCGCCCTCTGTCACCACGTAGAGCACCAAGCCCAGCACCTTGAACTGCGCGGCGACCCATCCCACATATGAGGCCACAATGCAGACCGTGCAGAGGGTTTCGACGGTACGGTCATAGCGCAGGCGATAGTAATCGCCAACGGTCAGGACGTTGAGCCGGTAGAGGCGTGGGGCGAAGAAGAGCCCAGCTAGAATGAGACAGAGACTCGCACCAAACGGATCGGCAATGACACCTCGGAGCCCCTCCTTCACAAATGTTGAGGAGATGCCGAGCACTGCCTCGGCGCCAAACCAGGTCGCAAACACTGTCGCGGTCACAACCGGAAGCGGAAGGCTTCTCCCCGCCACGGCAAAATCCCGTGCGCTTTGAACGCGGGTGGCCGCATACAGCCCGATCGCCGCCGACACCAGCAGATATAGAATGACAAAACTCAGCAGCATAATGCTCGTGTGTGCAAGACCGGTGAACGGCGGATTCTATCGAGGGGGTGCAACTGGGAGCAATGGGCTCAAAAAAGAGTTCTTCTTGCCGCCCCCCAGAGAGTCTGATACATGCGTACTTGTTTCTCGCTCATCCATAGGTTTCGCTGGGTTTCGCTCAAGAGCTCTTGTTCAACGAACAGCCCGAATGACGACGGTCTCTCAACAAGGAGCCTTCTCATGTCCCGTTTGGATCACCTGACGACGACGTTTGTCCTGCTACTATTAATGGTCACCGCCGGATGCACGGAAGACGACCCCTATCGAAGAACCAAAATGGGAGCCGCCATCGGCGGCGCGATCGGTGCCGGCGCCGGCGCTGCTATCGACAAAAACAACCGTGTCCGCGGGGCTGCAATCGGCGCAGCCGTTGGCGTACTAACTGGCGGGGCGGTCGGTCTCTATATGGATAAACAACAACGAGCCATCGAAGAGACGCTCGCCCAGGAACTGAAGAGTCATGACATCGAACTGAAAAAGCTCCCCGACAATACCCTCGAAGTTGATTTGAGAGGCGAAGCCACGTTCGCAACCAACAGCAGCGACGTGAAGCCGTCGTTTGCCGACGCCTTGGCCAAGCTGGGGAGGATCATCGCCGAATACGACAGCACAGTGGTCCATGTCATTGGCCACACCGACAGTCAGGGACCCACCACGTACAATGAACAACTCTCCCAGGCAAGAGCAGCCGCTGTCGCTGCAAAACTCGCGAGCGCGGGAGTCCTTGAGCAGCGCATGAGGACAGAAGGGCGAGGCGAACGCCAGCCGAAGGCTTCCAATGCCACGCCTGAAGGCCGCAGCCAGAATAGGCGTGTGGAGATTTATCTCAAACCAGTGGTTGAGGGCCAGGAGCAAGCCGCTTTCGCACCACCTCGATAGTCCTTTTCAAAAGAAGACAGCCCCTGGTGCCGGGCAAAGGTGTTACACGGCCCAGTACCGGGAAGGCCCAAACACGAGGTGACAACCGCTAAGGCAAAGCCGTCCACAGGAGTCAACCGACAACGACTTCGTCCATTGAACAGCGTACAGGCTGACCGAGCGACTCCAGCGAGATTCCGCCATCCGTAATTCCACAATCTGCCCCACTCGGGGGAAACATCCGATCAGCAAGAGAATGCCATGGGCACTGCGATTGAGGCTGTAGCCTTCACCTTGCTCGATAATGGCCCCGTTTTCATCGATTGAGGTACAGATCTCGTACTGACAGATCCTTTGTTCAGCCAGCCGCCGTTCGGACCGGCGATCCGAATGAAGCAGAGATGAGGAGTGACTCACCGCGCCAGATACCTTTTCTCTAATCGTTGGGGGCAGGGCATTCGGGACAGCAAAGCCGGCACGGACGATTTCGCGGGTTCCCAGTTTCACGACTCCCTCCTTACACAAGAACGGCGAGAGAACGGTGGACAACGCCAACACCAGACCACCAAGACAATACACACAGGAAAGATTGAGCAAGCCTTATGCCTTTAGCCTATCCAGCCAGACTGGCATGGGCTCACAACCTCTTTCTCAGGTTCTTATCACACCATGAGCCCGTTCTCCCTCCACACCACTCTCCCCGCACACCGTAAGGAGAAACATTCTATTCTTGCCTCCTTCTCTCGCACTTGCTTGCTCTCTTCAGACTTTGAGGTTTCTTTTCCTCTCGGTCATGTTTCCACCATTTCTGTAGCACCTCCTGATGTATGATTGAACCTACAGTCAGAAGAAGATACCCTACACCTCCCGGAGCCCCAGCTCCTGCTCTCTCCTCCAGCAATCCCTGTTATCAGCCATTCTCCTTAGCTTCGCTATGCCTCGTCATGGCCCACCATAGGTCACCTTCCTCCAGGTAACCCTCCTCCCAGGTTTCGACCAGAAATAGAGGCACTTCGCTAATCCCTAATCTACCCTAATCTAATGGTGGGAGACGGTCGTCTCGTCATCCGGGTTCGTTCCGTTTCGGGCCTCTGGTATTTTTGACCGAACGTGCGTAGAATGCCACCTCAAAACGTCGGTCGTTCCACCTTTTTCAGGGTGCCCAGGGTGAGTAGGGAGCGTCATCCACGGACTACATGGAGCAGGTGACAACCTTACAACAGAAAGGAGACATCCGATGAGAGCTCTCAATTGGGTGGGAATTGTCATGTTGTTCCTGGCACTCATCTTCAACGAGTTGTTCCTGGGGATTAACGCCTGGTACGAGCTCAACACGGGCGCCATCATTGCCGCTATTATCTATTTGATCGCGGGAGTGACCCTTTCCTTGTGGCCAACGCCTAGCGACGATCAGGCCTGACGGCTCACATTGCCTTTCGTGAGACCGTGAATCGCAAACGCCTAAGGAGGGCCCTTGTGGTGTGCCTCCCGCGGGAAAGCGAATTTGTTTTCGGACCCATCACCATCATCACCAGAGGAGAGGGCTCCGGGTGAGCACACAAGCAAAACCTTCTCCCAAGCCAACGATCAAGCCGAAGGAAGGCTCTCCAGAAACGAATCCCCCTGCTCTGCCACGCAAGGTGCTTGTAATCGACATTGGCGGCACCAATGTGAAGATTCTAGCCAGCGGCGAAACGGACCCGCGGAAATTTTCGTCCGGTCCCAGCATGACCCCTCGGCAAATGGTTCGGCAGGTCCGCCACCTGGCCCGTGATTGGACCTACGACGCCGTCGTACTTGGCTACCCTGGTGCGGTCACCAACGGCCGCCCGGCAGCCGAGCCAAAGAATCTCGGCAGCGGCTGGACAACGTTCGACTTTCAGAAGGCCTTTGGCTGCGCGGTCCAGATCGTCAATGACGCGGCGATGCAGGCGATTGGCAGCTATGAAGGAGGCCGGATGCTGTTTCTCGGTCTTGGCACCGGACTGGGCTCTGCACTCATTACCGATGGCGTTCTCGTTCCTATGGAACTCGCCCATCTGCGATACAAGAAAGGGCGGACCTATGAAGACTATGTCGGCCAACGGGGCCTCAAACGGCTCGGTAAGAAGAAATGGCGCCGTGCTGTGCTCGACGTCATGACATCGTTGAAACACGCCCTCCTGGCGGATTACGTCGTCGTCGGCGGCGGCAATGCAAAACGGCTCGCCACACTGCCAGACTGGGCACGACTCGGCAACAACCACAATGCCTTCATCGGCGGCTTCCGCCTGTGGGAAACCTTCTGGGACCAACGACCCATGTGCTTGATCTGTCCTTCCTCCGCTCACACCCAACCTCACGCCGCCTCCGCTAACGTCCGTCCCTCTCCTTGACAACGACGATGAAACAGCCGAATGGCCACCGAGGGTTATACTGACCAGAACGACGCCTGGTCGCACAGATTGCGAGCCCTGGCACTCTCCGCTACAATGGCCGCTGCAGCGCGTGTGTCGGTCTGAAGAGAGGATCGCGGGTGAGAAGCACCTCAAGGAGACAAGAGATTGTTTTTTGAGAACTCAACGATGAGACTGACAAAAGTCATCGTGACAGGGGCTCTGATAGCCTTCACCGGTAGCGGATGCAGCTATTTCTTTTATCCCCGTGCCGACGACTATGCCCAGCAGGCCAAAGGTGCAAGCCATGTGGACACGATGCTTAACCTGATCTCCATGATGGAAGCCAGCGCGATCAAAGCCAAGGGTGGCAAGGGAAAGGACCAGGCCCTGGACGATTATCACAATCAACTGCATGCCTTGCTCGACACCATAGACGCGGCGGTCGCTGACCAGATCAAGCCACCAACGGCCAATCTCCTGGTCACTTACAAAAAGACCCTGCGGCTCCTGTTTCACCGGCTGTGGGCGCTCAAAGACCAACAACTCCAACGGGATCAACATCTTGATCGCTGTATGGCCGAGCTGAAAAATCTGCGAGAAGTCCTGCAGGCTCTCAAAGGATAACCCCTTTCTCCTCAAACCGACGCCGACAAGGATCGTACCGCCATGACACAACCGACAGCCGAGCAGATCATTGCCACTCAACGATCGGACTGGAACCGCGTCGCCCCCGGCTGGGAGAAGTGGGACCGGTTCTTCGATGAGCAGATGACCTTTCTCAATCACCGGCTGGTCGGCGACGCGCGCCTGCGCCCCGGCCTGAAGGTCCTTGACCTTGGTTCCGGCACCGGTTATCCCGCCCTCCTTGCCGCGCAGACAGTCGGACCGTCAGGCAGGGTGATCGGGGTCGATCTCGCCGAGCAGATGGTCGCCGCTGCCGAACGGAAGGCCAAGCGCCTGGGTTTGACCAACATCACGTTCCAGCAAGGCGACGTCACGACCCTGCCGTTTGAGGACTGTTCGTTCGACGCCGTCATCAGCCGCTTCTGCCTCATGTTCTTGCCCGATGTCCCCAAGGCACTGTCTGAAATCAGGCGCGTGCTCAAGCCGGGCGGCTGGATGGCCGTGGCCGTATGGTCAGCCCCCGACAAAAACCCATCGATTAGTCTCTCCATGGAAGCGATCCGAAAGGTCGTGGACCTGCCGCCGCCAGATCCAACCGCTCCGGGCATCTTTCGCTTGGCGAAACCAAGCGACTTGAGCGGCATGGTCGAGCGGACTGGATTTAGCGACGTGAGTGAATCAGAGTTTGTCGCGGAGTGGGCCTATGCGTCGGCCGAAGAGTATTACGAGAGCCTGTTAGACATCGCTGCGCCGGTGCAGGCCTTAATGGCAACGCTCTCGAGCGAGCAGCGACAGGAGGTCAAACGCCTCATGTTTGAGGCCGTTCATCGCTACCAACGTGGCGATCGTCTCATCTTCCCGTTCGTGGTGCGGTTGGTGGCGGCGCGCAAGCCACTCACGCTATAGACGACCCCCTCCGCAAAAACGGGGCTCCTTTTTCATCTCCCCATGGCTTTCCTCACAGAGGAGGAGCTTTCGACTCGTTCTTTGCTACCGCTCGACTCATCCG
This sequence comes from Nitrospira sp., assembly GCA_024331045.1. Classification (GTDB taxonomy): domain Bacteria; phylum Nitrospirota; class Nitrospiria; order Nitrospirales; family Nitrospiraceae; genus Nitrospira_D. The sequence goes on along the minus strand of JANDJC010000057.1, from coordinate 524 downwards.
ATGCCCAACCGCTGTTCGATCACCGATACTCGTCGTTCTAGATCCTGGACCCGGTGATAGAGCTGTTCGAAGGACAAGCGAAACAGCGCTTGGGTCTCTCGTGCCTGCGCTTCGACTTCACGCCGAATCTCAGTTAGGCGTTCATTCTGAAATTGCACTGCCTCCGCCACGAGTTGGAGTTCGTGCCGCAATCCCTCAGCCAGCACGCCCATGTGCCGTTTGGTGTCAGCCACTTCGCCCCGCAGCTCAACTCCCAAAGCTGCGATTTCCTGACGCAAACGGGCATCCACCGCGCCAATCTCCTCCCGCAGCCGCCCCTCAACCGCCGCAACTTCCTGCCGAACTGCCCCCAGCTCCTGCCGTAACTCCCCAGTCTCCTGCCGAACCGCCCCAATCTCCTCCCGTAGCCGCCCCTCAACCGCCGCAACTTCCTGCCGAACCGCCCCGATCTCCTCCCGCAGCCGCCCCTCAACCGCCGCAACTTCCTGCCGAACCGCCCCGATCTCCTCCCGTAGCCGCCCCTC
>JANDJC010000056.1 GCA_024331045.1 Nitrospira sp. | reverse complement strand
CGTGATTCGTTGTTTCCACCAGGGCAGGTCGGCTCATAGGCTACATAGGCTACGATGTCCGGAAAGACCGGATTCGTCGGCTTTCGATGCGATGGATGGATGGCAAACCGATAGGTGTCGGGGGTCGGTTTGACGTTCGGATCGACCTCGTAGGACCAGCCCTTTTCGTTGACGCCGACGTACACGCCCTTCTCATAGGCGTGTTGGAAGTCGCCGAACTGAATGAAGAACTCCCGGTGGGAATCGTCCTGCTTGTCCCGATCAACATCCAGGCGAGCGCCGTTTTTTCCAGTAATCACCGCTTGCCACGACGTAGGCCCTCCATCTTGGCGGATAGCCGAATCGTAGAGTTTCTGCCCTGTCTCGTTGTGTCGCCATTCCGAACCGGGCGGCTCGCTCAACATGGTGGCGTAGAGGCCCACCTGCTGATGGGTGGAGGGCCCAAGATGGTCATGGGTGAAGGTCGTACCGAGCCCGCGATGGACATGGCCGGTGTTCACGATCGGATCGGAGAACCACCGTTGCAACGTGGTCCTGGCCCCCAGCCAATCGCAGACACCCGGCATCCCGAAGGTCAATTCAAACTTGTGTACGTTGCCTCCGACTTCTTCCCAGGCTTTCAGACAGGCTTCACCAGGCTTTTGCAATGGGATCGGACCAGCGATCAACGGATTGTCTCCGTTGAAGAAGGGATGGACCGCCGGTACCAGGGTTGTCGATCCGGTCACCGGATGGGGCACGGCCTGAGCGGGGTGTTTGGCATTCCATTCGTTGATCGCGTGAATGCGCTCTCGCACGGTGCCGGGCGAGAAGGTGCCGTCCTCGTAGTTCCAGCCGTTGGCGCCTCCGTCCGCCGAGGTCAAATCCCACTTGGGGAGATGGATATGTTGGCCGATGACATCCGTCGGCGTCTCAATTTGATAGTCGTCCTCGTAGAATTTGAGCGGCACCAGGTTCGTGTGCGCGTACATGGCGCAGTCGAACGTGTTCATGCGGATCACGAGCGGCTCCGGCGCCAGGGCCTTGCGCAGAAGCGGCGGGACGTCCTCCCACAGAGCCAGGATTCGCTGCTGGGGATAGTGGTACCCCAGTTTGTTGAACACGACGTCGAGCTGGATATTGGCACCCTTATAGACGCGCGGCTTGTCGGCGCCGAATTCGATCCCGCCCGGCAGCACCTCACTCACCTTGAGCCAGGTGCCTGGAGCGCCGCCGAAGAAGTGGGCGTCCTGACCGGTCGCTAATACCTTGCCTCGATCATCGATGCAGGGCTCGTTAAACGGCGCGCCGGGGACCGGCGGAGCCCCGTTCGTCCGAAACAGGGCCGGACCTGCCACCGTGCCGGCGGCCGTGAGCCTCACCGTCGGGTGATGCGTGGCGTGATACTTCATGGCGAGTTGTTCGAGATCCGTGCCCTGTTCCGGGAAAAACTCCGGCTTGGCCCTCTTGATTTCTTTTTTGGCGGTGTGCCGGGAGAGGAAGTCTTCCGAATGGGCATCGGCCGAATAGCCGTGCAAGGCATGGCGCGGGAGCCCTCCGTCATGGCCCTTCACCACACCGGGAATTTCCGACATATCCAAAGGGGGGGTCGTGGGACGGGAGCCCACGGTCGTTTCGATTCCCGCCACCCAGAAGGGAAAGCCGGGGTTGCGCTCGCGATCGATCACCTTTGCCACCGAGCCATGCACTTGGCTATCCAGCCCGATGCGAGGCTGGACGACCACCTTTCCCGGCATGGGCGCCAGCGCTTTACCGGGGAGCGGCACAACGGCGGGAATCGGCGCGCCAGCCACGATCTCCCCATCAGGCAGAGCCCGTGCGCCCCTGCCCGGCGTGCCATCCATAAGGCCGAACGGTTGATCGTGGAACCCCGTTTTCGTCTCACTGACTTTGAGCCTGGTCCCGGCTTCGAACACATCATGGATCCGCCACATCGCCCACATGCCCTGGGCGAAGTGCGGATAGAAATGACAGTGGAAGATCGCATCGCCGACCGTCCGATTGCGATTGCCCGACCCGCCGAAGGCGATTTCATAGGTATAGCCAGATCCCGGTCCGATGGCCTGCGCGTCGATATAGTTGGAATTGTCGTCATTGGGATTGAACAGCCATTGATGATTATGGAGATGGTAGATGTGCTGTTCCTTGCCGACGTGCGCGTTGCGGAATTTGACGAAGTCGCCGATGTAACTGTGGTGCACGTTGGAGGGATCGTGCGGGTAGTACACCTTGGTCGCCCGATCTTGGGGGTGCTGGACGCAAAACTTCTGAAACTCCGCCGCAAATTCAGGCTGGAGGTATTCCGGCTGGCAGAGGCCGGTCGAGAGGTTGACCGGGCGATCGACGATCATGGCGGGATCGCCCACCGTGAAGGCTGATAAGAAAAACTCTTCGTAGGCGCAATCGACACAGTCGTGAGAAGGACCGGCCTTGAGTCGGTTCGCGATGATCTCCGCGCCGATCCCTCCGGAGCCATAGTTGATCATGAAGGCGTCGCGAACCCCGTGCAGGGTATGGTGCAACTCCGGATGTTCAAAGAAATAGGGGAACGCTTGCGTCGCCGCCGCCTCGTCATGATAGACCGAGACAAATTCACGGAACGGCTCCAACCGATTGGGCAACGTCGGGTTGCGTTTGCCGGTCGCTTCAAGCGGATAGGTGGAGGGAGGGAAGCTCCCATCCGGCTTGGGGCCCATGATGATCGCATTGATGTCGCTGTGGACGAGACGGCCACGATGAACCATGTTCAGGATTGGGAGTCCCGCCTTGCCCTCGCGGCACCAGATGCCGCCGGGACAGTCGTTGGGATAGAGGGCCTCGTAGTCGATGATCGGTTGGCCGAAAGCCGTGGTCCCCTTGGTCGCCAAGCGAAGCTCTTCCTCGGTGACCTGCGATCGATAGAATCGCGCGTTCTTCGGTTCTACCGCCACGACGCCGAAGAGCCCCACCGCCGAGTTGCCCGCCGTGCCGTCGCCTCCGAATACGGCCCCGTCACTACTGATCCCGTAGGTCCCCTCGCGAGCGGCAAAGAGACAATAGGTTCTGGTTTGACCGGGTTTGAGGAGGCTGTTGGGATTGGCCCCCACGAACGAACTGTCGTCCGAGATAGAGTTGACCAGCTCTAATCCCTGCACGTGGAAACCGATCGTGCGGCTTTCGACCTGTTCGTCGATGTGGAAGATCCGTTGCTCACCCGGTGTGCCGGGAGGATCGCGGCGGCCCTGTTCCATCGGGTGATCGACCCCAGGAAGGAGGTCGGTCTCGTCGGAATGAAACGGGTTTCCGATGGAAGAATCCGGCGGTGAACCTGATTCCACCTCCAGTAGGTTGGTAACCGTGACGGCCAAATAGTTTCCCGCCGCTACGCGCAACACGAGCGGCCTGGGCCTCAAATCCGGCCGCAAGGCGATGTGGCGGCTCCCCGAGCGGCTCCTCACTTCCTTGAGCAACGACGCATCCAACGGCCGGCCTGATTTGAGATCGATCACGTCGTGACGCAGGGCGTACATCATCCAATTGATGTTTTGGGCGCCGAACCGGTTGAACACGATCGGATGGTCGATGGCGACCACGTCGGCCTTGAGCGCGGAGGCGGGACAGGATTGAGCGGGAAGACCGGGCGGGAGCGGTTTCACTGGAAGCTGCCGTGTTTGGACCGGTTTCGCGGTTACGACACGTTGCTCGCCGACCACCCCGGGTTGCGCCCAGACCATCTTACTACCCACGATCACCGCACTCACCATCATGATCGAGCGCACGGTTGAACACCATCGTGCTCCACACTGCTCGCCCACTCTCTTGTTAGTCATCTGTTCTCCTTTTCTCACTTTCGTCTGCGAATGTTCCTGGACCGCCATCGCCTACGATGTTTTCTTGAACTCCTTTTGAGATCCTTGGCGCTTATACGCAAAGGCTTCCCCTGTGTCAACAATGAGCAACAAACAGCAAGAATGAGCAGGATTGAGCAACGTGGGTGCCAGTTTGTGGCGATGTCAGGATAGAAGCCACTGGGCGGGAAGAAAGATGGGGCACCTGCCGCAACGTTTCCGCGCTTGCGAAGGGCTCTGATCCGGCGTATTCAGGAGCCTGTGGGACTCGGGGCCAATCTCCAAAAGACACACTGAGGTGGCAGATCAATGGGCGGCACCGTCTATCTGGACAGAACGGACGCGGAACTTCGGCTGGACGGCGGAGCCTTGGCGGTCTATGTGAACGGCGAGCGGGACGGCATGGTGCCGCTCGCGCCGGTGGACCGGCTCGTGGTGATCGGCCGGCAGACGGTCGAGACGGCCCTGCTGCACCGTCTGGCGGAGCAAGGGATCTCCGTGCTGTTTTTGTCAGGGCGCAGCCTCTCGTTCCGCGGCCGCGTGATCGGTCGCCTGCATAATCATGCGCGGCTGCGTGTCGCTCAATACGATGCCTCTCGGAGTCCGATGGCCCTGGCTCTGGCGAGGGAATGGATCACCGCCAAGCTCGACGGCCAGGCGTCGTTCCTCATGGAGGCGTCGGATGTCCGACCAGATCGGCGGGCCGAGCTGCTCCACGCTGCCAGTGTCATCAAGGAAACCAGCACTAGGGCTGCCAGGGCAGAGACACTCGAACGGCTCCGTGGATTGGAAGGGGGCGGGGCGGCGACGTATTTCGCCACGTTGCCGTTTCTCTTTCCCCCCCGTCTGGGTTTCGAGGGGCGGGAACGGCGGCCGCCTCGCGATCCGGTCAATGCGCTCTTGTCGTTAACCTACACCCTCGCCCACTGGGAATGGGTTCGCGAGTGCGAGCTGATCGGATTGGATCCCTTGATCGGCTTCCTCCACGAGATCGACTATGGCCGCGAGTCGCTCGCTTGCGATCTGTTGGAGCCTTTTCGCCCGGTGATTGACCGCTGGGTCTGGACGCTTGTTCAGGACCAGCAGTTCGACACGCGAGATTTCGCCTCGGATCAGGACCGGCCCGGCTGTTCGCTCAAAAAAGCGGCGCGCGGCCGCTACTACCATATCTATGAGCAATGGATGGCCCAGCATCGGCCTCGCTTGCGGGAGACGGTCGAGGCCTTAGCCAGGCGGTTGGTGAACGATGGATCGGACCCTCTTTCTCAATGAACGGCCCGGGCTGTCCGTCCGCCGTGACGGACCGTCACTCTGGATCGACCAGCCTGGCTCGGCCGGTCGCCGAGTGCCGGTGCGGTTGATTCGGCGCGTGCTCATTGCGGGGAACGTCACGCTCGACACCGAGAGCCTGACGGTCTTCGCCGAGCGGGGAGTGCCGGTCACGTTACTCGGTCGAAATGGACAAGCTGTGGCGATGGTCGTGAGTTGCGCTTCCGGCCTCTTTGCCCGTCGAGGGCTTCAAGTCGGAGCGATCGAGTATTCGTCGGTACGAGAACGCATTGTAAGTTGGTTGCGGGCCTGGGAGCGGGGACGGCGGCTAGCCCTCGCTGCTCGTTTGGACTCGGCGACGGCCGCTCGCTGGCGATGCACCGGTGTGCGGACGGTGGACTATGAACAGTGGGTCCAGCGTCTCGGTCGTCTACGTGGCGCCGCTCTTCGTCAACGACGCCTCTTTCACGCGGCCGTCGGCACCCTGATCCTGGATCGTATTGTCGAGGCAGGCTGGGATCCACATGTCGGCACCATCCACCGGGGAGAGCCGCTTGGCTTCGTCAAGGATTGCACCATGGCGATCCGCGCGGATGCCGACCAGCTTTGGCTGGAGCAGGGACGTCTTGCCGATCAAACCAGCGCCGCCCTGTCTCTCGACGTGGCCGAGAGTTTCGAGCGGCACCGATCCCGTCTTGTGCGCCTGCTCGGCCGGCTGCTTGATCAGTACGGGGAGCTCTTGCGGGAGCCATAAGGATTCTCTGATGCAAACGCGCTACCTGGTTTGCTATGACATTGCCGATGAGGGCCGGCTGACTCGCGTGTACCGCTACCTCAAGGAAGTGGGCGTGCCGATGCAGTATTCCGTCTTCCTCTGCTCATGGACCTGGTCGCAATACCAGGAGACTCTCGCGTACCTGGCGAGGCTGATTGATGCTAAGGCCGACGATGTGAGAATTTACCCGCTCCCATCAGATCACTCCATCACCTCGATCGGATCAGGTGATCGGACACCAGAAGGTACGACGGTGGTGCTGCCATGACCGACGCCACTCCTCCTCCCGCCGGTCATGCGACGGGCTTGCCCCTTTCATTCGGCCGTTTCACCGCGACCTTTCGACTCGACGGCCCGCTTTCCCTTCCTCCCTATGCCGGCTCCCTGTTCCGCGGCTCCTTCGGCTGGGCACTCATGCGATCAGTCTGTGTTACCCGTTCCCACGACTGTCCCCCCTGCTTGTTGCGGGACCGTTGCATATATCCGTGGGTGTTTGAGACGCCTCCTCCTGCTGGGACGACGATCCTGCGAAAGTACCAGACGGCGCCCCATCCGTTTGTCCTGATCCCTCCCCACGGTGGGCACACTGTCGAGGCCGGCCAGACGCTGGACTTGGGACTGACCCTGTTCGGGAGAACGGTAGCGTGGCTCCCCCACTTCATCTTTGCGTTGGAACGGATGGGACGCGCCGGCCTAGGAGGTCGGCGGACGACGGCGTCGCTTGCGGGGGTGGACGGGTGGCTGGACAGCCGTCGACACCCTGTGTATGACGCTAAGGAGCGAATGTTGCGAGGTGTCGAGACCTTCACTGAACGAAAGACGCTGCCGCACGCTCCTTCGGAGGCCGGCAAGCTGGCCCTCTCACAACGGATCGCCATTGATATTCTTTCTCCTTTGCGCATTCGGTACCGGGAGCACCTTACTGCCAGGCTGGACTTTCATGTATTTATCCGGTCGCTCCTCCGGCGTCTTGCTCTCCTTTCGTATTTTCACTGTGGCGGCGATCCATCGATCGTCGCCTTCCGCGAATGGATCGCCTTGGCGGAGAGGGTGCGGACCGTGTCTTCGTCGCTGACCTGGTCGGATTGGACCAGGTATTCTTCCCGTCAACGGACGGAAATGGAATTGGGAGGCGTGACCGGCACCATCATCTTCGAGGGGCCGCTAGCTCCGTTTCTGCCGCTGCTTCGCCTGGGCGAGGTCGCCCACGCCGGCAAAGGCACGAGCTTCGGCCTCGGCCGGTATCGGCTCCGCGACGTGGACCGGTCATCTTAGTGTTTTAGCGTTGGTTGCGGTTCTCGGGAGGCGGGAACGAGGGCGCGGGCCGTTCGGCCCGCGCCCTGATGTCATCGGCGCTCAGACTGTGGCTGAGAGAAAGAGGGACGCGCCGCGCCTGGTGATCAGGATGAGCACGTTCTCCCCCTTCTTCACTTCCGAGGAAAGCTTTTCGAAATCCTTGACCGACCGGACTGGCCGTCGGTTGATCTCCTTGATGACGTCGCCCGGCAGGAGTCCCGCCTTTTGGGCACTACTGTCCGGCTCGACGTCGGTCACCACGACGCCCTGCGTCTTTCCGGTGAGCCCCAGTTCCCTGGCCGTCTCCCGATCGAGGTCCTGCACGACCGCGCCCGCCAAGGCGACGTCCCGTTCCGCGGTTTCCACTCGGGCGACCTTCGCTTGATCCGGTTGTTCTCCGATCGTGATGGTCAGTTCCCGCTCACGGCCGTCCCGGAAGATCTTCACCGATACCTTGGCTCCCACTGGCGTGCGAGTGACCAGACGCTGCAACACGACCGCGTCCTCCACCGGCGTCCCTTGATATTCTAGGATGACGTCGCCCTGTTGGAGACCGGCGTGGTCCGCCGGGCTCCCCTCTTTCACCTCGTTCACCAGCGCGCCCCTGGAGTCTGTGAGGCGGAACGACTTGGCCAGGTCTTGATTCAGGTCCTGGATGCCGACTCCAAGATACCCGCGGACGACCGTGCCGGTTTTGACCAGACTTTCATAAACCGGCTTGGCCATCGTCGTCGAGATGGCGAAGCCCACGCCTTGATAGCCGCCGCTCTGTGAGAAGATCGCGGTGTTGATGCCGACGAGTTCGCCGCGAGTGTTCACCAGGGCGCCGCCGGAATTGCCTGGATTGATCGCGGCGTCCGTCTGGATAAAGTCCTCATACTGCGTGATGCCCATGTGCCCGCGCCCGACGGCGCTCACGATACCGAGCGTCACGGTCGAGTTCAATCCGAAGGGGTTGCCGACCGCCAAAACATATTCGCCGACTTGCAGCTTGGCGGCGTCCCCCCAAGGAATCGTGGGGAGGTTCTGTGCGTCGATTTTGACCACCGCGAGATCGGTTTTAGGGTCGGTGCCGACGATCCGGCCCTTGAACTCGCGCTTATCGGGCAGTGTGACGATCACTTCGCGCGCACGGTCGATCACGTGATGGTTGGTCAGGATGTAGCCGTCCGACGAAATGATGACCCCGGACCCTTGACCGCCTCGCGGGCCGCGAGGCTCCCACGGATTCGGGAAGCCGGGTCCCTGCGGCCCGCGGCGCGGACCGAAGGGTTGGCCGAAAAATTCATCCATACGATCGCGCAGCCCGTCCGGCGAGGCTGCGCCGTCCGCAATCTTCTCCGTCATGACGGTGACGATGTTGACGACCGCCGGAGTCACCCGCTGGGCCACGTCGGTAAAGCCGGCAGCCGGAGCTTGGACGGCCGCCGGCACGGTCGTCGGTATGGTCGTCGTCCCAGCAACCGAGCCGGCCGAACCGGGATTTGACGCGTGCGAGAGCGGGAGGGAATGGTTGCCCGCTAAAAAGAGGAGCGTGCTCAGCAGTCCGAGACCGAGCACGAACCCCACTGTGCGATATCTCTGTGTTGACATAGGTCCTCCTTTCCATCACTGGTTGTCTGCTGGCGTTGCGAGTTTGCGCTCGACAGAGAGCCGCGCAGCCTCTCTATTCACCTGCGAGGGAGCGTAACAACCGGCTATGAGAAGGCGATTAAGTTGATATTAGAAGTGGCTAAGCCGAGGCCTTGGCCAGCGGAAGCGTGACCGTGAAGGTGGAGCCTCGCCCTACATGGCTCTGCACGTCGATCCGCCCCTTGTGCGACTCGACGATCCACGCGCAGATAGCTAGCCCCAGGCCGGTTCCCTTCTTGGTGTGGGTCCTGGCGTTGTCACTGCGATAGAACCGGTTGAAGATTTTGGGCAGGTCCTCGGTGGGAATTCCGATTCCTTGATCGGACACAGAGAGAATGGCATGCTGGCCATCCGTCACGAGACTGATCTCTACCTTGCCGGTGGGGTTCGAATATTTCACCGCATTTTCCACCAAATTGAGCAACAGCTCACGCAACCGTAACTCATCACCCTGGACAGTCGCTGGCATCACTGTTCCCAACACGACTTCGATCTGCCGGTCCTGCCCGAGCAGCGTGGCCTGGCGGTGGATGTCTTCGACCAGGGTTTCGAGGGCGACCGGCTTGCATTCCATTTTGACCTCGCCCATGTCCGCCCGTGAGAGAAACAGCAATTCATCCACGATGTCGGTCATGCGGTCGATCTCTTCGAGGTTGCTCTCGAGCACCGACCGATAGTCCTCGACGGAACGGGGCTTCCGCAGCACCAGTTCCGTTTCGCCCTTCATCACCGTGAGCGGGGTGCGCAATTCGTGCGAGGCGTCACTGGTGAACTGACGGATCTGCCGGAACGAAGCGTCCAGTCGTCCAATCATATCGTTGAATGTTTCGGCGAGCCGCCCGATCTCATCCTTGGCAGGCGGGATCGTGAGACGCTGACTGAGGTCACCCGCCGCAATGCGCTGCGCGGCCAAGGTGATGGCGTCCACCGGTCTTAGGGCCCGTCCCGCCAGGAACCAGCCGGCGCCCAGCGAGACGGCCAGCGCGACCGGCACAGCCACCACGAGCACAATGAGAAAATGTTCAAGCGTGTGTTCGATCGATTCCATCGAGGTGCCAACTTGCACGATGTACAATAGCCGCCCCCTGTACATGATCGGCACCGAGATCAGACGCAACTGCGGTTCATTGGGATACTTGGCCGTCTCGAACAACTTTTTGCCGTTGAACGTGGTCTCCAGCGCCCTCCGGCTCAACGGCAGGTCGTGTTGCTTGATGTTGGGCGAACGGATCGTGATCGTGCCCGAGGGGCTGAAGATTTGAAAGAATTTATCGATGCGGGCCAACTCGGGAAACTGGGACAGCAGCTCTTCCTCATCGAGCAGCGGCAGAAAGCCCCGTTCTTCGAGCGACCGCACGGCGGTCATTGCCGTGTCCTCCAACGATTGGTCCATGGCATCGCGCAGATTGCGGGCCATGACCGCATAGAGGACGACAGAAAAAATCACCAGCACCAAGGCGAGGGCACTGCCGTACCACAGGGTGAGACGCAGCCGCAGCGGCATCAGATCACTCCTCCGAGGAGGCGTGTCCCGGTTATCGAACAGGCCGCCATCTTCACTTCCGCCTGGGCTGCAAGCTCCTCCGTCAGTCGGCCTTCAACATATAGCCGCTGCCCCGCACGGTATGGATCAACTTTTTGGCTCGACCTCGGTCAATTTTATTGCGCAGGTAGTTCACGTACACGTCGATGACGTTGGTGAAGGTATCGAAGTCTTGATTCCAGACATGCTCGGAGATCATGGGTCTGGTCAATACCCGCCCCGCGTGACGCATGAGGTATTCCAGCAAGGCATATTCCTTCAGAGTCAGTTCGATCCGCTGTCCCCCGCGGGTCACTTCACGGGTGGCGGGATTTAAGACCAGATCGTCCACCTGAAGGATACCAGTGCCTTCCGTCGCCCCCCGGCGGAGCAACGCGCGGACGCGGGCTAGCAGTTCGTCGATGGCGAAGGGCTTGGTGAGATAGTCGTCCGCGCCGGCGTCGAGGCCCTTGACCCGCTGATCGACTTGGGATTGGGCCGAGAGAATCAAGACCGGCGTATGGATGCGGTGGCGGCGGATCGTTTTGAGAATGTCCATACCGGACATCGACGGCAACATCAAGTCCACGACCAGGAGGTCGTAGTTGGTCGCCAGCGCCATTTCGAGCCCCTTGGCACCGTCTTCACACAGATCGACGGCATAACTTTCCTCTTCGAGCGCCCGTTTGATAAAACAGCCGACCTTGGTTTCATCTTCTATAACGAGAACTCGCATGGGTGCTCCGGGCAACGCCTGATTATAGCAAAGCCACTACCCGCGAATCTTGGCCCTGGTCCGTCAGGTCGGATCGCCGGGAACGTCTCGCTCGAGCGAGACGATGACCGGTTTGTCGCCGCGCATCGTGACAATGAGCGTCTGCTCCCCCTCGACGGTAAACTCCCGCTCAGCATGCCGAAGGGTTTCCGTGGTCTTAAATGAGATTTTGGCGCTCCGCTCATCCGAGGCTGGCGACACGGTTGTGTGCGAGCGCGAAAAGTCGTTCGCGCTGGGGAAGGCAAATTCGGCAGCCAAGGCCTTGCGGTAGTCCTCGCGCGTAAGAAGCGCGGTTTGGTGATGGGGCCCCTGTTTCATCCGAATGACGATGACCGCGTCGGGCGCGATGAGTCGCAGGACAGCCTCCACATCTTTGCGCTGAACGGCCTGATCCAGGTCCGCCAGCAAGGCCTCGATGGACTCCGTGGTCAGCGGACTCTCCGGTTGAGAAGGCGAAGGAGGTGTGGCCGGCAATGGGCCCTGAGAGGAGCGGACGGCCCTTGACGACGCGACAGGCCAGCCCCCTCCGTTTTGGAGCCTCGGCACGAAACTGATACCGACCGCGATCAGGACCATTGCGCCGAGCCCAATTACCACCGTGGTCCGAACCCGCCCCGACGAATCATTGGGCTTTGGCGTTGGCTGTCCGTTTTCCTTCCCTGTCGGCCGATGGCAATGATCCACGCTGTGCCCTCCTTGCCCCATTCCTCTGGGATTCGCCCCCCTTCGCGTTGATTGCGCTCGCCCTGCCAACCTCGCGCCCCCCACCGCCGTTACACGGCGGCCCTGGAGAGCAAGACGACAATCTCTCCGCATGATTGGTGGGACTGCCGGCAACGTCGAGGAACCCCCATCCCCCGTTCCCCTCCTCCTTCTCTTCTTCGCGGCTGATCTCTGGTCTCTGGATTGTCTCTTGGAAACCAGCGGATGCCATGGTACCCTTGCTCCGGATGGTATGATTCGCTCATCCTGTCCGCTCCATCAATCATCCGAACTCCGAAGGTACCTCTCGCTATGACCAAGCCGAGCTTTCTTGAGCCGACCGATTCGTTTGCTCCTCGTCATTTAGGGCCCACGGCCACAGACATCAAAGAAATGTTGGCGACGCTGGGATTCCAGTCGTTGGATGCGCTCATCGATGTAGCGGTTCCCGACGACATTCGCCTCCGTCGCCCCCTGTCTCTTCCCGACGGTATCGGCGAACAGGCGGCGTTGCATCGCTTGCGGGAGATTGCGTCCAAAAACGTGGTCGTCCGTTCGTTGATCGGTACGGGGTACTCCGACTGCGTCACACCCTCGGTGATTCGGCGCAATATTTTGGAAAATCCCGCCTGGTACACCCAATACACTCCCTATCAAGCCGAGATTTCTCAAGGGCGTCTGGAAGCCTTGGCGATCTTTCAAACCATGGTCGCGGATCTGACCGGCCTGCCGGTATCGAACGCGTCGCTGTTGGACGAAGCGACGGCAGCGGCGGAAGCGATGGGAATGTGTCTGGCCATCGCCCGAGCCAAAGGCGAAGAGCGGCCGGAGTTCTTCGTCTCCCGGGATTGCCATCCTCAAACTCTGGCTGTGCTGCGTACCCGCGCCGAGCCCCTCGGCCTCATGATCCGGACGGGGGCTCCGGGCTCGATCGCGCTCAATGAGCGGTTCTGCGGCCTGTTGTTGCAATATCCGACAACCGACGGATACGTAGGCGATTTCTCCGACGTTGTGGAGAGGGCCCATCACGTCGGCGCCCTTGTGGTGGTCGCGACGGACCTGCTGGCGTTGACGCTGCTCAAGCCCCCCGGCGAATTCGGCGCCGACATTGCCGTGGGCTCGACGCAACGGTTCGGCGTGCCGATGGGATTCGGGGGACCACACGCCGCGTTTTTGTCCACGAAAGAGGAGTATAAGCGGCAGATTCCCGGCCGCCTGGTTGGTGTCTCCAAGGACGCGACGGGGAAGCTGGCTTTTCGGCTTGCTCTTCAGACGAGAGAACAACACATCCGGCGGGAGAAAGCCACGAGCAACATCTGCACGGCGCAAGTCCTGTTGGCCATCATGGCCGCCATGTATGCGGTCTACCACGGACCCGATGGCCTGCGGCGCATCGCCGAACGTATCCACGGTCTCACGCTCCTGCTGGCGGAAGGACTGCGGCGGCTTGGATTCGAGGTGCGGCCCGATCTCTTTTTCGACACGATTCGCGTTCCCCTTACCACCTCGCAGGCGGACCAAATTGCGACTCGGGCTGGCATGTGCGGAATCAACTTGCGTCGCTACGATGATGCCCTCGGCCTGTCGCTCGACGAAGTCAGCTCTGAAGAGGAAGTCGTCCGCCTCTGGAAAATCTTCTCCGGGAGCGAGCGGCTGCCCTTCGCTCCCTCTGATCTGTTTCCTGCCATCGACCTGGCCTATCCTCCATCTTTGGCGAGGACCAGCAAGTACCTGACCCACGAGGTCTTTCACCGTTACCACTCCGAACATGAGATGCTGCGGTTTCTTCACCGGCTGCAGGCCAAAGACCTCTCGCTCGTGCATTCGATGATTCCGCTAGGCTCCTGCACGATGAAGTTGAACGCCACCACCGAGATGTTGCCCATCACCTGGCCGGAGTTCGCCCGTCTCCATCCGTTCGCCCCGGAAGAGCAGACACAAGGATATCAGGAACTGATTCGGCAGCTCACTGGTTGGCTCGCGGAGATTACCGGCTTCTCGGCCTTCTCCATTCAACCGAACGCTGGGTCCCAGGGAGAGTACGCGGGGTTGATGGTGATTCGCGCCTATCATCGGTCCAGAGGCGAGGGGCATCGGAACGTCTGCCTAATTCCCGTGTCCGCTCACGGCACCAATCCAGCCAGCGCCACCATGGCCGGCATGACGGTCGTACCGGTCGCCTGTGATCGCCACGGCAACATTAATATCGATGACCTCGAAACGAAGGCGACCCAGTACCGGGATCAGTTGGCGGCGGTGATGCTCACCTACCCCTCCACTCATGGAGTCTTCGAAAACGGCGTGCGCCGCATCTGCCAGATCATCCATACCCATGGAGGACAAGTCTATATGGACGGCGCCAACATGAACGCTATGGTGGGCCTTTGCCGCCCGGGCGACATTGGTGCGGACATCTGTCATTTGAATCTCCACAAAACCTTTTGTATTCCTCATGGTGGAGGCGGGCCAGGCGTGGGTCCCATTGGCGCGGCGGCGCACCTGGTCCCTTTCCTGCCCAGCCACCCCCTTGTCAATATCGGAGGACCCGATGCCATTGGTCCAATCGCCGCCGCACCATACGGCAGCGCCGGTATCTTGCCGATCTCCTGGGTCTACATTGCCATGATGGGGCGGGAAGGGCTGACCACTGCCTCCAAGGTCGCCATCCTTAACGCGAACTACATGGCCAAACGGTTGGAGAAATACTATTCGATCCTCTATGCCGGTGATGCCGGCTTGGTGGCACACGAGTTTATTTTGGATCTGCGGGAGTTTAAGGAACGAGCTGGCATCGAGGCGATGGATGTGGCCAAACGGCTCATGGACTATGGGTTTCACGCCCCCACGGTGTCCTTTCCGGTACCCGGCACCCTCATGATCGAGCCGACAGAAAGCGAATCGAAGGCGGAGCTGGATCGATTCTGCGACGCGTTGATTCGCATCCGTTCCGAAATCCAGGACATCATTGAGGGCCGCCAACCCCGGATGAACAATCTGCTCAAGAATGCGCCCCATACGGCAACCGTCGTCGCGGCCACGGCGTGGGACCGCCCCTACAGTCGCGAGCAGGCGGCGTTTCCCGCCCCCTGGGTCGTCCAGGCCAAATTTTGGCCCAGCGTGAGCCGGATCGATGAAGCCTACGGCGATCGGCACCTCGTCTGCACCTGCCCTCCGATGGAGAGCTACCAACCCTGAGCCAGAGGGTTCGCAGGAACCGCGACAAACCTGTCGACCCTTCTCGCTCAGGAAGGGGGCAGAAGAAGCGGCGGAGCATGGCGGGGGTCTATGAGGCTCCCTTCGCCCTCATCGCCGATGGTACGGCACACAGAAACTGTTGGAGCAGTGGGCGACCCTGAGATCGCCGTTCGTCACATCATAGTACCCAATCAACGGTCGAGCATCGACACCGATCACGAGGGAAGTGAACTGTCCGACGTTCCCTTCCCCCTGCACGACGACGTGGGTCGCCCTTCGACATTCCACATCCACACAGTGGGCGACGCGCAGATCGCCGTTCGCCACGTCGTAATAACTGATCAGGCCTCGTCCGTCAGTCCCGATAGCCAAAGATGTGAACTGTCCGACATGCCCTCGGTTGTCAAGCACGGTCGTCCTCGCCCGACGGCATTCGACGTCGGCGCAGTGGGCGACTTTGAGACGCCCCTTTGTCGCATCGTAGT
>JANDJC010000055.1 GCA_024331045.1 Nitrospira sp. | reverse complement strand
GGACGAAAATCCGCAGAGATCGCTTGGCTCGATCACCTGACGTTCATGGCCCAGGGCCACCGCCCGCTCGACGATGTTTTCCAGCTCGCGGACGTTTCCGGGGTACGAATAGCGCAGCAACAGCTCGCGGGCGGCCGGTGAAAATCCCTTGAGCTTCTTGTTCAACTTGGCGGCGCAGGTTTCGAGCACATGCTCGGCGATCACCATGATGTCCTCGCGCCGCTCTCTGAGCGGCGGAATGACAACCTGCACCACGTTGAGCCGATAAAAGAGGTCATCGCGAAACCGCCCTTGCGCAACCTCCTTGCGTAAATCCTTCTGGGTGGCACACACCAACCGGACATCGGCTTCAATCGTGTCATTACCCCCTACCCGCTCAAACTTTCGCTCTTGCAGCACTCGCAGCAACTTCACCTGCACCACCGGCGACAATTCGCCGATTTCGTCCAGAAAGAGCGTGCCGCGGTGAGCCAGCTCAAATCGCCCCCGCCGCTGTCGCAAGGCGCCGGTGAAGGCTCCCTTTTCATGGCCAAACAGTTCGGCCTCCAGCAACGTTTCCGGCAGGGCGGCGCAGCTCACCTTGATTAAGGGGCCATCCCGTCGCGGACTGTTCTGATGCACCGCGTTCGCGACCAGTTCCTTGCCCGTTCCGCTCTCGCCAAGAATCAACACTGTGGAATCGGTCGCTGCGACCAACTTGATCTTTTCCAACACGGCCCGCATTCGGCTATTGGAGCCCACGATGCCGCCAAAGCTGAACTTGTCTTCCAACGTCGCCTTGAGGTCTTGGTTTTCACGTCGCAGCATCACGACGCGTGCAATCCGCTCAACGATCAGCAAGAGCTCATCCATCTGAAAGGGCTTGGTAATGTAATCCACCGCCCCCATTTTCATCGCCCCGACCGCCGTTTCCACGGAACCATGGGCGGTAATGACCAAGACTTCTGTTTCGGCATGCCGCGCCTTGGCTTCCTTCAGCACGGTCAAGCCGTCGCAGCCCGGCAATCTCAGATCAGTGATCACAACATCAAACCGCCTCTGCCTAATAGCCTCCATCCCCTCGGGACCGGACGAAGCCGTCTGCACGTCATACCCGACGGCCTCCAGCGCATCCACCATCGAGAGCCGGATCAATGGCTCATCATCCACCAAGAGAATCGAGAGTCCTTTCATGTCGCCCGCTCCACCAACGAATGATCTCGCGAGACCGGCAGGCACAAGGTGAAGGTCGTCCCCTTGCCCACCTCGCTATCTACCAAAATCTTGCCGCCGTGACGTTCAACAATGCCCAGATTGACGGACAATCCCAGTCCTGTGCCTTCACCCTCGCCCTTGGTCGTGAAAAACGGATCGAATACTCGGGGCAAGATGGAAGCCGGAATGCCGGAGCCGGTATCACGGACCTCGACTCGGCAAATCCCCTCCGCGACCGACGTTCGGATCGTCAAGACTCCGCCTTTTTTCATCGCCTGGACGGCGTTCAAGATCAGATTCATCAACACCTGCTCAATCATGTGGCTGTCCACCATCACGAGCGGTAAATCATGTCCCAACCCCGTTTCCAGTGTAATGTGATTGGGCGCAAACAGGTGGGTAGTCAGCGTCAATACCCGCTCGACAATCTGGTTGATGTCAGCCGGACTAAATTCCGGCTCGTGCTGTTGCGAAAAATCCAACAACTGCCGAACGATCTTTTGCACCCGTCGCACGCCATGTTCCATGGAAGCCCAATACTCCTCCTGGCGGGCCGGCGAAATGCCTCCTTTGCGGAGATTGTAGAGACAGTTGAGAATGCCGCCCAGGGGATTGTTGATCTCATGGGCCACGCCGGCTGCGAGCTTTCCGATGGAGGCCAGTTTCTCAGCGTTGCGGATCTGCTGCTCCAACTTTTTGGTCTCCGTCATGTCGCGGGCGATTCCCAGCACGCCGATCAGATGTCCCTCGGCACCGTGCAGGGGCGAGACACTGATCATTGCCGTGCGAATCTCTCCTCCCTTGGTCACGATCTCCACCTCGTAGACCTGTTTGGCCCCGATATCCAAGGTAGCTTTGAGGCGTCGGCCGCGATGGCGGCGCGAGAGCAACGACAGGTAGGGACGCCCCAAGAGATCGTCCTTCCGATAGCCCCAGGCACTCACCTTGCTGTTGACGTAAGTGAACCGCTGCTCCGTATCGAGCGTATAAATGACATCGTTGGCGTTTTCGAGCAGATTTTCCAGGTACTGTTTCGTCTCTTCAATTTCCCTTGTTCGCTCTCTGACCTTGGACTCGAGGTCTTCCCGATAGGACTGCAACTGCCGTTCGAGTTTTTTCCGGTCCGTGATGTCCCGCATCTGGACCATGATGAGTTCCCGATCCGCGTCACTGGCCCCGATTAGATTCACCTCGACCGGCACCTGATGACCGTCGCTGTGGAGGACGGTCAGTTCCCTGGTCACGGGATGCTGATGGCCGTGTCCGACCGCCATCAACCACTCCTTGAATTCGTGGCGATGTTCCTTTTCGATGAGCCCCAGAATGTTCCGCCCGAGAACGGAGGCCTCCGTATAACCCAGGACCAGCTCTTCGCGTTTATTGACGGCAGCGATCGTCCCCTGCTCGTCAACCATGAACACCGAGTCGGCCACTAGGTCGAAGAGGGCCTTGTACCGGGCTTGTGACGCAGCCAACTGCTTGGTTCGCTCCATGACGGCCTGTTCCAGCCCCGCCGTGTAGCGATGCAACTCCTGCTCCAGCCGACGCCGTTCTGTCACATCACGGACGAAGGCGCGGGAATAAATCAACCCGCCGCGCGCATGATCAAGCAGGGCGGTGGCATGAATTTCGACATCGATGGTCCGCCCATCTTTTGCCACTAGGATGGTCTCCATGGTTCCCTGTCCACACGCGACCAACTGCTCAAGAAAATGCAGCACCCGCGGCGCTTCTCCCTTCGGCACCACCTCCCAGAGTCGAAGCGCTAGCATGTCTTCCAAGGTATAGCCCAACTTATCAAGTCCGGTTTTATTCACGTGGACAAACCGGCCACCGCGATCCATCTGGTAAATCATCTCCGGCGAATGTTCGATCAAGTCGCGATACCGCTCCTCCAGTTGTTTCACCTCCGCCATTTGCCGTTCGATTTGCCCGAACGATTGCTGCAAGTTAGCGGCCATCTGGTTGAAGGCGTACGCCAACTGTTCGATTTCATCACCGGTTTTGAGATCAAGCCGACGGTCCAGTCGCCCGCTCCCGATTTCCCGTGCCCCCTCCTGCAGCAGTTTGATCGGTCCGGCAATGCGACCCGCCATGACCACGCCAGCTCCACCTAACACGGCCAGGACCGTCCCTCCGAACAAAAGGACCTTGACCATCAACTCATCAAGGGGAGCGAAAATTTCCCGCGGATCTTGCCGCACGACGACCAGCCACTGTCGACCGTCAAGACTGCCCCTGGCAAGCCCATCAGCAAAACGGACCGGCGCGTAGCCAATCATGCCGTCTCTGCTTCCATGCGAATCGTCATCGACCGAAGCCCATCCGGCCTTCAGCATCCCCAGCAGACCGACGACCTTCGGGTTGATCGTGTGCGCCTCTGGCGCCATGACCGGGCACAGGACCACCGTGCCATCCGAGCTGACCAACATGGCATGTCCCGTGGTACCGAGCGAGACCTGGGAGATCGCGTGAAAAACGGTGTCGCGACGAAGCAAAATCGTCACCGCGCCAATGGCCTTCTTCTGTCCCTCATCTAAAATTGGCGCCGCAACGGCCACGACGTGCGTTCCAAGAGCAGGATCGAACGCCACTTCTCCCACGAAGGGCCGCACCATCTGCTCCTGCACCACCGCGCGCCACCAGGCCGTTTTCTTATACCAGTACTCTACTTGAGGAATGGAGCTGACCACTAATGCCCCTTGCCCATCCGTCACCAGGATACCGACGTAATCGGCTTTCCGGATCTCGTGCCAGCGAATCAAGGAGTTCGTCGTGATGCGGTTCACGAATAGCGGAAACTCGTTGCGTGAATTCCGTTCTCCCCACCGCCGTTGCCAATCCTTGATCATGGCCTCGATGGCTTGCGGGGCCTTGCCTTCATAGGTTCGATTGGCCTCCGACACGGCGGCGCGGAGAAACGGCATGGTGGCGAGCTGCTGCGCCTCATTGATGCTGCGGCTGATCTGCATTTCGATACGGCGGGCCGCTTCGACGGCGGCTTCCTTGAAATTCGCTCCCGTCGCCTCGCGCAGGGCCCGGCGTTCTTCGAGATAGAGCAGGATAAAAAACAGCGTGAGGGGCAGGAGACCGACCATCACGATCGCCGCGATGATCTTGCGCTGGAGACTGTGAAACCGGCTCCAGAGGGTCATGCCTGCCTCGTCATGTTTTGAGGAGACGCTCCGTGGCGCCGCCGTTCCTCCGGAGGCGACGGCGCGCACTCGGTCCCTCCGGGGAAGGCCGTGATCTTATTCCATCACCCGACTCAGGCCCGTTTCAAGAGCCGACCTGATCTGCCGGGCCACAGTAAGATCAGGGGGCTCGCGACGAAAACAGACGAGTAGGTGCCGCAGATGACCCCCCAGAGCAGGGCTAACGAAAAGTCATGCAATACTTCGCCTCCGGCGACCGTCAGGGGGATCAGCACCAAAATCACAGTGAGGCTCGTGACGATGGTACGACTCAAGACCTGATTGATGGCGTTGTTGATCATAACCTCTTCACTCTCCCGTCGCCGGATTTTGAGATTTTCGCGGATACGATCGAAGACGACGACGGTGTCGGTGAGCGAGTAACCGGCTAACGTCAGCAGCGCCGTCACGATGAGCAGGGTGATTTCTTTGTCCAACACATAAAACACGCCGAGCACGGCCAATACGTCGTGAAAGGTCGCCAGAGCGGCCGCTACGCCAAACCGCAGCTCGAACCGCGCCGCGATGTACATGATGATGCCGGCAAAAGAAATGAGAATTGCGACCAGGGCGTCTTCTTGGAGCTTTTTCCCGATCGTGGGTCCGATTTCGGTCGTGGAATCGACCACAAACGAGTTGGCAGGAAACTCCTTGGAAAACGCGGCGACGATCTGTTCCGCGATTTTCTCCTCGATGGTGGTCGAGGTCTTCACCCGAATGAGCAATTTGTTATCCTGCCCAAACTCCTGCAGGTCGGCGTTGCCCAAGCCGTTGGACTCCAGCGCTTTTCTGGCCTCGTCGATGCGGATCGGCTGCTCAAACTTCAACTGCACCGCCGTCCCTCCGGCGAAATCGATGCCGAGATTGGCTGCTCCACGCGCGATTTGGACCACGGCTAGCAATCCCAACATCACCAAAAAACCGGACACTGCGAAGGTGATGGTGCGCTTGCCCATAAAATCAATGTTGGTCTTCCCTACGATCTCCAACATGCTTGCTCCTTAGCGGACGGGCGGCCTCGGACCTTGGTTCCTGCGCCCGTCTTTTCCATCGTTCTCGTATCAGATGCTCAATGTCTGGGCTCTGGGTTGGTTCCTATACCACAAATCAAAAATCACCTTGGTACCGACCAGCGCCGTGAACAGGTTGATCGCAATCCCCAAACACAAGGTGACGGCAAACCCTTTGATTGGCCCCGTCCCGAACAAAAAGAGCGCCACGCCGGTGATCAAGGTCGTCACGTGCGAATCGATAATCGTGAGCAACGCCTTGTCATAACCGGCGTCGATCGCGGTCCGCACGGCCTTGCCGTTCCGCAGCTCTTCTCGAATGCGCTCAAAGATCAAGACGTTCGAGTCCACCCCCATCCCGATCGTGAGCACGATTCCAGCAATACCGGGCAGTGTCAATGTGGCATTGAGAGCCGAGAGCGCTCCCATCAAACACACCAGGTTCAAAATCAACGCAAAGTCTGCAATCACGCCGGACAAACGGTAATAGACAATCATAAAGAGGATGACCGCCGCTCCCGCGATCAGCGTCGCCCTCAATCCTTTGTCGATCGAATCTTGCCCGAGGGACGGGCCAACTGTCAGGTCTTGCACAATCTTGAGCGGAGCGGGCAGAGCACCAGCCCGCAACACAATGGCCAGATCGTTGGCCTCCTGCGTGGTGAAAGTCCCGGTGATCTGGGCCCGCCCTCCCGCGATCCGTTCCTGAATAACAGGCGCCGAATAGATCGTATTGTCGAGCACGATGGCCATTCGTTTTTTGACATTCTCCGCCGTGATCCGCTCAAACTCCTGGCCGCCCTTGGAATCGAACGTGATCGAGACATAGGGGTCATTGAATTGCCCGATCGCTACCCGTGCGTCGCTCAGCACATCCCCGGTGAGCATCACCCGCTTCTTGACCAAGTAAGGGATGCGATATTCGCGCCCCGTCTCCTTATCCACGGCGCGCTCGAACAAAATTTCATCCCCCTCCGGAATCTTGTCCTTAAACTGTCGAATGATGTCTTCTTCCATATCCTTGGGGATTCTGGCAGGCAGATCCAGTTTCATCTGGTTGTCTTCGTCTAACATCTTGAACTCGAGCAAGGCGGTTTCCTTGATCAAGTCCTTGGCCCGTTTGGGTTCTTTGATGCCCGGCAACTGCACGACGATCTGCTTTAACCCCTGCCGTTGGACGATTGGTTCCGCCACGCCAAACTGGTCGATGCGGTTGCGAATGGTTTCCAACGCTTGATTGATGGCCGAATCCTTGATGCGTTTGCTTTCCGTGTCGCGCAAGCTCCACACCACCGCGGTGGGTGTGCTGGCGGATTCGTTCTCCACAAACGACGGGAACTCGTCGATCAACTTCTGGATTGCTGTTTTCAGCCCTTCGTCGCCGAATCGGATCGTGATCTGTTCAGCACCTGTCCGCTTAACCGACTCGACGGGAATGTTCTTCTCGGCCAGCAAGTCCTGTAGCGACGTCACCGTCCGATCGACGACGATTTCTACCGCCCGGTCCTCGTCCACCTCCATGACCAAGTGGATGCCCCCCTGAAGATCCAAGCCCAGCGCGATGCCTCTGTCCGGGAGAACGGCCTTCACCCACGATGGCAATGTCTGATACAGCGGCTGGTAAGACGGCAGCGAACACACCACCGACGTTACGATAACCAGCGCCAATAATCCCAATCGCCCTCCGACCTTCTTCATCGTACCTCGAACCCCTTTGTTGCCTACGATTCTTTCTCGTCATCCTCCCCACGCAGCCGCGCAATGGAATCCCGCTGGATCTTGATTTTCGTATTGTCGGCTATTTGGAGCGTGACAGTATGTTTGCCGAGATTCGTGACCGTACCCCAGATACCGGACGTCGTCACGACCTTGTCACCCTTCTTGAGCGCGTCGATGAGCGCCTTTTGTTCTTTTTGTTTTTTTTGCTGTGGCCGGATCAGTAAGAAGTAAAAGATGAGGAAAATCAGAATGAACGGGACCAGCGAAAGCAGCGCGCTGGGCCCCTGGCCAGCGGCGCCCGCTCCGTTCGCTCCCGTTCCTTGAGCCCAGGCAATAGCTTCCATCAGCATAATGGACGATCTCCCCTTTCCTGCTCCATTCGCAATGCCTTCATTCCTTCTCTCCCCACGCAGCGGCTGGCCATCCCGTGGCATCAGCAACGGCCTAGGCCGTGCCGGCTTGCGCGCGATAAAAAGCCTCCCGAAACTCCGAGAACGTTCCTTGCTCGATAGCCGCCCGTATCCGACGCATCAAGTCCGACACATACCACAGGTTATGAAACGTGTTGAGCCTTGCCGCCAACATTTCTTTCACTAAAAATAAATGATGCAGATAGGCTCGCGAATACCGCCGACAGACGGGACAACTGCACGAGGGATCGATCGGACGCTCATCTCGTGCATACTGCGCTTGTTTGATGACTACTCGCCCTGTGGCGGTCAACAAGGACCCAGTCCGTCCATGCCGCGACGGCACTACACAGTCGAAAAGATCGATGCCCCGAGCGACCCCCTCGATCAGATCTTCCGGATGGCCGACTCCCATAAGGTATCGAGGCTTTTCTTCGGGCAGTTCAGGCACCGTGACATCAAGCACCGCATACATGTCGGCCTTACCTTCTCCCACTGACAGTCCTCCCACGGCGTAGCCGTCGAACCCCATGGCCGTCATATCCCGCGCGGACTGAACACGCACATCCAAGTCCAGTCCCCCTTGGACGATCCCGAAAAGGAGCTGGTCGTTCCTCCGCCGACTGGCCAAGCAACGGGCCGCCCACAACTTGGTTCGACGGGCGGCATCCTGCACAAGCTCTCGGCTCGCTGGCAAGGCCACGCACTGGTCGAAGGCCATCACGATGTCGGCTCCCAGGGATTCTTGAATGTCCATGGCCAGTTCGGGCGTAATGAAATGGCTGGACCCATCGAGATGAGATTGGAAGAGCACACCGTCGTCCGTAACCGTACAGAGTTTGGCCAAACTAAAAATCTGGAACCCCCCACTGTCGGTCAAAATCGCGCCAGGCCATCCGGTAAATGCGTGAAGCCCGCCTAGTTCCGCCACGAGTTTATGGCCGGGACGGAGGTAGAGATGATAGGCATTGTTCAGCAGGAGCCGGAATCCCATCATCTGCAGATCGTCTGGCTCCAGTCCCTTGACCGGTCCCAATGAGCCAACCGGCATGAAGGCTGGCGTGTCGATGACGGCGTGGTTGGTGCGCAACTGGCCAACTCTGGCCTGGGACTGTCGATCACGATGTCGGACCAGATAGTGAACCATGCCCGCGCTCTTTCACTCTACATGTGGTCTGGAGCGGAAATTCCCAGTACTGTCAATCCGTTCCGAATCACCTGTTGAACAGCCCCCAGGAGGGCCAAGCGCGCGGCCGTTCGCTCGGGCGTCAGTTCTTCCACGGTGTCCGCCTCATCGGATCCTTGACCGCCCCCGGGAGGAAGAACCCGGTGTTTGTTGTAAAAGGTGTGCAAGAGCGCCGCAAGCTGTTGCAGATAGTAGGTGACGCGATGAGGCTCGAAGGTCAAGGCGCTGGTCTGCAGCACATCCGGATAAGCAGAGAGTTTTCGGATCAACCCCAGTTCGTCCGGGTCGGTCAACAGCGACAGAGTCGTCTCCCTTGGCCTAGCACATTGAATTCCTCTCATGACCGCCGTTCGCCAGACACTAGCGATACGAGCGTGGGCGTATTGCACGTAATACACCGGGTTGTCCGCCGACCGTTGTTTGGCCAATTCCAGATCGAAATCCAAATGGGTCCGCGAATCTCTCATCAGGAAAAAGAACTTCGCAGCGTCAGCGCCCACCTCGTCGATGACTTCGCGCAACGTGATAAACGATCCGGTCCGTTTTGACATTTTCACTTCGACGCCGGCCCGCAAGAGCCGTACAAGCTGGACCAGGACAACCCGTAATCGTTCCTTCGGATGGCCGTAGGCCTGCATGACGGCTTCCATACGGGGAATGTAGCCGTGGTGGTCGGCTCCCCAGACATCGACGAGCAAATCGTATCCCCGTTGCAACTTGTCGCGGTGATAGGCGATGTCCGACGCTAAATAGGTATACTCGCCGTCCTGCTTCTTGACAACGCGATCCTTTTCATCGCCAAACGCTGTCGAGCGGAACCAGAGGGCTCCCTCCTGCTCATACAACAGACCGCGGTTCCGCAACTCATCCAAAACGTGCTCGACCGTCCCGGATTGAAGCAATGACTCCTCACTAAACCATGACTGAAACTCGATGCCGAACGATGATAGGTCGTTACGGATTGTCGCCAAGATCTCTCGATACGCCAACGCCCGACACCGCTCCTCGAGCTTGATCCGGTCCATCCCTTCCGCTTCTCGATCAAGCACGGGCTTGAGGCGCTGAGCGACGTCACTGATGTAGGCACCATGGTAGCCATCTTCTGGAAACTCGACTGGCCGTCCTCGCAATGCTTGGTAGCGAGCATAGACCGATGCCCCCAACAGTTTCATTTGTCGTCCGGCGTCGTTAATGTAGTATTCGCTAGTCACGTCATAGCCGACCGCCTCGAGTAAGCGGGCGATCGCTTGCCCAACGGCCGCTCCTCGCCCATGGCCCACATGCAGGGGTCCAGTGGGATTGGCACTGACATACTCGACCACCACCCGGCGTCCCCGCCCCACATCAGTCCGGCCATAGGAGGCACCTCGTGCATCAATTTCTCGCAATACCTCATGCCACAAAGCGGGCTTGATGGTTAGGTTCAAAAACCCCGGATGGACAACCTCCACCCGCTCAAAAAGTTGCTCCGTTTCGGTAAGGTGTTCGGCGATAATTTCCGCAATTTCCTGCGGTTTTTTCTGTTCTGATGGAGCCAAGGCCATGGCCACCGTTGTCGCTAATTCTCCCCATTCCTGACGTTTAGGAGTTTCAAGGGTCAAAGGCGGCCAGTTTTCCGTTTTCAGTCGGCCTCTTTTCCGGGCCTCATTCAGGGCACTGAGCAAAGCCGTGGAGACCACCTCGTAGACGATGCCGTGAGACACGTTGGAAACTCCTAAGTTCTCAGTAAAGAAAGAGAAAATGAACGGGGCACTTTAGCATACGGGTTGGGTTGAGACAAGGCGTGGGATTTCGCTCGTGAGCGAAGCATCGTCTGATCGCCATCGCCGGCACAGGTCCACGATGCGCTCGGGAACAATGTTGAGGCAAACTCTTTGGGAACAGGATAAGACAGCTTCCCACGATGCACATTGACAAGGAGCTCCGCGCAGAGTCAAGACTGACGCCCCTCGGGGCCCCCATCGAGCCGGATCCGTGGGCCCAAACAGGGCAAGGGTAGGGATCCCCAACAACGCCGCCAGATGAGTGATCCCGGAATCGTGTCCGAGGTACATCCGCGCATGGGTCAGCACGCTGGCAACCAGCATCAAGTTGGCGTTGCGTACCACCGGCAACGGGCGGCTCGACATATCAAGAATGGCCTGAACATGATCGCGGTCGGCCGGTCCTTCGAGCAACACGACTTGCCAGTGATCGTTCACAAGCTGCTGAATGACCGAACCCATCGCTTGCGGTCGGAGGCATTTGGCACTGCTCCCGCTTCCCGGATGAACTACCAGGAGAGGATCATGAGAGGCGATGCCCAACTCTGCGAAAAGTTGTTGTGCCTTTTGTCTCGTCAAGGGGGGCAGAGAAAGGGGGGGTGCCTCGACTTCACCACCCGGCTCTCCAATAATAACCTCATAAAATCGGTCAGCCTGATGCAAAGCCGTCACCGTTGGATCAAATGGAGATTTGACCACCACGCGGGGAATTCCCCACTGCTGCAGACTGCCCCTGATTTCTCCTCCTTGATCGTTCATCCATGCCACCACAAGCTCGCACTGCCGAAGCCATGGAAACTTCCCCATCGCCACACAGGACCGATCCCGAAATGTAAGCGTTCGAATGACCTCAGACTCGAACGCGACCCACTCGTCTATCACTCCACATTCACGAAGCAACTGACCCGCCGCTGGTTGACAAGCAAGAACCAGCCGATGGCTGAAATATATGGCTCTCAACCGCCGCAGAGCAGGAACGGCAAGAAGGATATCCCCCAACGCACCGGGATGAATCACCAACACCCAGGCCGACATCAGTTCTCTCGCATGCTCTCTTTTCCCACGCCCCTGACTCTTTGTCTCGCTTGTTCGAGGTCTTCCGGTGTGTTGACATTAAAAAATGACCACCCCTCCGGATCAATTTGGCTGAGCTCCCCCTGCTCCACCCACCGAACGCGAAGGGTCCTCGCCTGAACAAGCCCCCTGATACTGAGTTGGCCAGACTGCATCATCTCTTCCATTATCGGCACACATGGGCGACCATAGATGGCATGGGTTGGGTGCGGATTCTTTTCCCAATGCGGCATCACGATATCCATCCCATCTTTCAACGAAACAAGATACCGAATCACCTCCGGGTTGAGAAAAGGCATATCGCAGGCGCCCACGAAAACATGGGGCGTCTGCGCCAGCCGGATTCCAGTATAGATTCCTCCTAAACTTCCCCGGTGGGGGATCAGATCCCGCCACACTGGAATTCCGGCCGCCACTACCGGGAGCTCATCAGCGATGACAATACTCACGTGCTGAAAGACCTCTCGAAGCACAGTGAGGCTACGCTCTAGCATGGTACTTCCACCAATGGAGAGCATCCGTTTGTCTGTCCCCATACGGGTGCTACGCCCTCCAGCCAAAAGCACACCTGTGACATCCGTGATCACAATGCCCCACTCACCCCAAAAAAATGGGGGATGAGGTCCCCCCCATCCCCCATTTTTGCAACAAGTCGGTCTTTATGCGGTCGAGCGCTCTTTACAGCGTCTTTCCTTTCTTCTTATTGGCCCGTCTCGTTAAAACCCACCCCTCAAGGAACACCACGCCAAATGCAATGAGAACAGGATAGATATAGGTTTCCTGCGGAATCGGGGGGTTCATGAACGTATAGTAAAAGGCCGACACGGCCATCTTCCGGCCGGCATCTCCGTTATGTCCATCCCAAGCAAAGAAAACCGTTGGGATGTATTTGCCGACCTCGAAGAACGTATCCTCATCATAATCCTGCTCTTTCTTATTGCCGAGCGGCCGCTCGATGAGCACATACCACCGTCCATTTTTCCACTCACTCTTGAGAACTTTGAGATGCTCTTCGTAGCTGTCCCGCTCTTCAAAGTCCTTGTCCCATCCCGTTCCTTTAAAAGCCCGAATGGATCCATCTGCCTCCCACTTCACAATATCCACTGGGAACTGTTCATTTGTTCCAAACAGATACCGGGGCTTGATAGGGGCCGGTAACTCTTGCCACTTCACCGGTGTTTCGATAGCAATGGCATCGTTATACACCGGATAATGGTTCTGTTTTGCGGCGATGGACCCCTCCTCGCCCGTCACCGGCGGTTGTTCCTCGATGTCGATATTGACTTCGGTGGGAGCCCACGGCAATTTTCCCTCCGCTACGCTCTTGGTCCGATCATCCCACTCCAACAAATACGCGATCGACTTTTCATTGTAGAGGGAACGGACCCAGATATCGTCAATACGATTAACGAAGTTCCGTGGCTTATGGGTGATCTGCCCTCCCATTGCCACATAGCGCCGCGGAGTGTTTTTCCAGGCTTCATGCTCAATGTCCGCAGGAATCTCCCCTTCAACAGGATTTGAGGGAATCACGAAGTCAATCTTTGGTTTGTCCGTCAAGGGATCGATCGGAAGGGGCTTCCCGTTTGCGTCGCGCTCACAAAGAGAATTGACGAAATTGGCGATGTCCCACCGCTCGTCAATCGTCGTGCTGTCCGCAAAGGACGGCATGGGAGTGCCATTGATCCCCGTGGAGAAGGTCCTAAAAATATTGGCGACATTGTAGGGATCCTGACGGCTTCCCCTAAAGTTCCAACACTTATGCCAATTAGCTGGCTGAATGGAAAATCCCCAGTCGTCCTTTAAATTGAAGGCGTTTCCATCCCCTCGACCCTCTACTCCGTGACATTCAATACACTTTTTCTCGACAACGAGCTCCGCTCCCCTCTTGATACTCTCCTCCGTTGCCGGCTTGGGCTTAAGCTCCGCCAGGTTCAGGATAGTTTGGGTTTCAGATTGCTTATCAGTGAAACTTCGATCCTTGACCAGCTGAGTCGTCACAAAGGCCAGGACCTGTAGCCGTTGCTCTTCTGTGAGAATACCTTCCCACGGCGGCATGGCTGAACCTGGTAATCCGTGAGTCACCGTATCAAAGAGATCGTTTTGTCCAGGAATCGGCTTCTTGGCATCGAACAGAGGAAGTTCACCGCTGGCAGTATGGCGAATTTTAAACGTCCCCTGATTAAAATTCCGAGGCCGTGGCCACAGCCGATCAGCCCCTGGACCATCCCCCGCACCATCAACGCCATGGCACCATACGCATTTGGTGAAGTACACTCGCTTCCCGGCTTCAACCATTTCAGGGGAAGGTGGAGGAGCGAGCTCACCTTTTTTGAACCCCTCTGGAATGCCACTCTGAGCAAAGACCATAGCTGTACCCGAAGCGATCATCAGAATGGCTCCAACGGTCGATGAAACAACCAAACTCGCCACCTGAGTTCCACTCTTTTGCATAATACGCCTCTTCGTGCAAAGTGTGTTGACCGAATGAACCACGAGTCCCTTCCTTAGTCCCATGTCCTGGGATAGTAGCCAGTGTGCCAGTACTCAAAGAGGATGACTTTCCACATTTCGTCAACGGTCAGGTGCTGTTCCCACGGCGGCATTACTGATGCCCAAGGGAAGCCCTCATTGGGAAGTCCCATCCCACCTTTGGCCACGCGCCAGAAGATAAACGTCTCTTGTAACTGGGCAATGGTACCAGGATCTGTGAAGTTAGCAGGAATGGGGTTAAACGCGAAGGCATGGAGGCCACGGCCGTTGAGGTTGTCCCCATGACAGAAATGGCAATTTTGGAAAAAGATTTCGCCACCCTCACGAACGTATTTCAAGTACCCCTCGGCTTTTTCATCCCATGGATTGGCATTGGGTTTCATCAGCCGCCCCATGCTCTGCTCAACGATGAGGGAGTTCGTATATTCCTGATCGTATTTACCCTCCGGATTCACACGATAAGGATTCAACGCCGTTTGAAGTACATACGTCTTTCCATGAACCTTGGTGCTCGCTGGAGGAGCTGGATGCACGGTTCGCAACTCGATCGGCTCTTCGGATTTCGGCATCATCGCATTGTAGGAGAACCCCCACGTCAAAATCGGAAGAGCAACCAAGTACACATAGCGCAGAAACTTGTTGAACCCAGTCTGGGCGTCCAGCACATTAAGAATAGGCTGTTTAAATTTTTTCCAATCTTCCTCATTGGACGAAAGCCACATCAACACCGCGACCAGAGCAACTGTGCCATACATGGCCCTCACGCTGAATGGAATAGGGGGATAAATGCGATACTTAATGTAGAGAAGAAAAAATACCCAGAATCCAATCCCCTGCCAAAAGCGAGGAATCCCCATACCCATGGCGTTCAGCATGTAACTCAGCCCGGTGAAGCCAAGAACAAAGCACCCCACCTCAAACAACATCTGCATCGGCATGTAGCCTTCAACCAGGCGAATAGTCGTGGATGGAATGATGTCGAACACCATGCCAGCCAGCAGCAACAATCCGACAACTCCCACTAGTGCGCCAAGTGACATTAGTGCTTTCATTGCATACTCCCTTTGGCTTTTGTTAGCCTTACGACCTCTCGAGCTCGTACTTCTCCCTTATGAAATCTTGGGTGGTGGCGCCCCTGCTTTCACTTGCGAGAGGTAATCCACAATTTTCTTCAAGGCCCCAGCGCTCAGTTTTTGGCCAAATACTTTTGGCATGGTGTTGTCTGGATACGGTTTGACCACGTACGCGCTGGGATCCACTATCGATTCCATAATGTACTCTGCAGGAGATTTCGCCGACCCTTTGTAATCTGGCGCCTTGATACGCTGGGCGGCCGTTGTTCCTTCTTCTAGCTTGGGACCAATCGTCCCTACTGCTCCAGGAATACCAGGGATGGTATGACAAGCCACACATTGAGCTTTGGCAAAGATCTGATCGACCGGCTCAGAGCCGTCAGCCATCAACGAAGCAGCCGCCCCTCCCTCCGGTTTTTCTTCTTGGAGCTGAGGCCGCTCTCCTTCGGGAATAAACTTCTCATAGGACTTAATCATCTCCTCAAACGATGGCGGCTCCATCCCTTCGCGTACATACATCCACGCATCAACGGCCGCCAGCTCAGGCAGACTCAACGAAATGGGGGGCTTGTGGATGGCTGGCATGGGACTTTCCCTATCATTGGTACCTTTGACTCCATACCCTTCGACCACGTAGCAACTCGGACAGGCATGAGATTCGGCTATGTATTCTTGAGCATTTTCAGCCGTCCCAGCTCCGGGGAATGCCTCTTTCACCACGTAATCGCGCTTGGCCGGGTTACCCTTCGAATATTTTGGATCCTCGAGTCGCTCCTTTGCCCGATTGACAATACCCAGCAAGTTTGGCGCACGCTCACCCAGCATGCCAGCATGAAATGCATGACACAGCGGGCACTGCCCTTTCCCAATCGCGCCCTGCTCTTTATTTTTTCCAATCCCTCCAAAAATAATTTTCTCCCCCTCATCCGCCAGCTGTTGGGGCGTCATCGAACTAAAGTCGAGCTTTTCCTCTTTTGGCGGAAAGCCCCCTTCTACCTGAGGGAGCCAGTTCCCATACCCAGAAAGAAACGCGGCCACAAAGAACATGAACCCGCCGATCTTCAACAAGGCACTAAGATTGGTAAAGTATAAGGCCATGATGAAGGTGGTAGCGGTGATCATGGCAAGAGATACCGGCAACAGCCGGCTCTCCCCATAAAAATTCATTTTGTAGTTGGCGATCGCAATGAAAAGGAGAAATGTCGAAACGATACCGATAAACGTTTTAAAAACGGCTCGCTTCTTTGCCACAGGATCGGCGATGGAGACCTGAAAATAGATCAACAAACCAACCAAGATGGCCAAGGCCATCCAACCCATCGACAGGGCCTCTGTAATCAAATTTCCCAAGGTAGTACCCCTCCTCCCACTTGCTTGGACACATGAGGGAGAGACGTTACCCTCCCTCACTCCAACCAAGCTGATCGCATCAAAGAAAGCTGATCAATGGCTTCCAGCCGGTTGCGGAATAGCTCCTGGAACACCAACTTTTGCCTCAACCGGAGCTTTCTTGGCGGTCAAGCTGCCAAGCCAGAACACAAAGAGAATGCTGATCCAGAAAAAGAGCACGTTAGCTGAGATCACATTGGCTGCAAACCCTACCGTATGGGTGTACGCCCATGGAGAGTTGTCTCGCATGATTTCGTTAACGTGCCAGAACAGACGAACGGACGAGCGAATATAGCCCATCAATCCCATCATCCACGTAAAGGCCGTCGCCAACATGAT
>JANDJC010000054.1 GCA_024331045.1 Nitrospira sp. | reverse complement strand
GCCGACGACCATCAAACAACTGATCGAAACACATCAAGACCGGCTGGGCGGGTTGCTTCCCTACCTTGTTCGGCGGGAAGCGCTGATTACGATCAACAAGCGGGTCGGCACAGTGGATTCTCTCGTAAAAGATGGCGATATCGTCAAGTTTGCCTTTCAATCCCACGTCGTCTATGACGGGCCGAGAGACATTCCCATTTGACTAGCGGTGGGTGCTCTGCGGAAGCACACGTTATCGTCCATGCCCTTCTGCTCCCATCCTTGCCTTGTATGGGGTTAAAGAATGCAGAGTAAAGATTGTCAGAGGACAGGAAGCTTTTGTTATCAGAGGGGGAAAGAATTCCCCGCGCGAGAGGGGATGATCGGAAGCTAGAGCTATTCCACCTTTGTAGAAGGACAATGGTTCATAGAAGGTAGAAGGCTGAGCGTCCAAATAGCTAAAGCGAAAGAGAGCCGGTGACTGTAAAGTTTGTTGCCGTTAGAGATAAATGACCGTTCAACCCCCAAGTAGAAGCTCCAATATCCGGCACTCATATAAAAAAGAAAAAACAACACCTTTATCATGATGTGATCGTGGCCGCGTTTTTCATCCCCATCTTTTGTGGATAATCTTGTGGATAAGTTGGTTGTTTGATTGAGAAAATGAAGTCAATGACGAATAATTTTACAAATTGCCTATTTTTTGAGCGTCTGTTATTGAAACATCTACCCACAACTAATAGTGGTCTTTTAAAAAGTTTATTGCAATTGACCACATTTTTTTAAAAAACAGGCTTGACAGAGACAATTGATGGTCCAGTAAACAGCCAGTACCTTCCTGCTACCGTTTCTTATCCACAAGTCTAATTTGTTTTGAAGAGAGATGGGTGCAAAAATCTCTTAACAAATATGTCAAGCGGCTCACGGTCACGATGAATCAGTCATTCCCAAAACCGAGTTTCTCACGAGGAAAGAGCAGGACATTACACCTCAAAGCTTCCGCTAAGCGAGCAGGTTATCGCTTCTTTGTTTCACAGGGGGTGAAGGAGGCATGCTGCTTTGTCTTGCTGGTGGGGACAGCGGTGAGGGGGTCATCTGGCCAATGGTGCTTGGGGTAACGGCTCCGCAGTTCCTTCCGTACCTCGCGGTAGCTCCTCGCCCAAAACCCGGCCAGATCTTGCGTGATTTGAACTGGTCGTTTGGCTGGGGAAAGAAGATGGAGCGTTAGGGGAACCGCTCCGCCGGCGATGCGAGGAGTTTCTTTCCATCCAAACACTTCTTGAATCTGAACGCGCAGGATCGGGAGATCACCGCTCTCATAGTCAATGCGAAGAAGGGAGCCGCTCGGGACAGTGATGTCGGTGGGAGCTAGTTGATCGAGTTCTCGCTGTTGGTCTCTGGTGAGAAAAGTCAACAAGACTGGTGCAAGATCCAGTTGTTGTATCTGTTTAAGGGAGGTCAACCCGTGAAGGAATGGCCCCAGCCATTGTTCTATTGTCCGAAGGAGGGCTTCATCCGACATGTCGGGCCAGGCCGATGCTCCCATTTTCATTCGTCGGAGAAATTCAACACGGGCCTTCCACTGGGTAAGGGCTGGTGTCCAGGCTAACGTCTTGAGTCCAGCTTGGCGCACTTGCTCCAGCAAGGTGGCCGTGATGACTGAGGGATCAGGGAAAGGAATATTCTGCTCGGCAAGCACAAGGGCTCCCAGCTTCCGTTGCTTGACTGCCGTCACGGTCTGAGCCTGGTCATTCCAAGCGATTTTTTCTGTCTCCACAATCTGCTCTGCGAAAAGTGATTCGATGTCGGCAGGAGTGACGGGGGCTGCTAGTTCGATGGAGGCCCTGGGCGATCCATCAACGAGGGATGCGATGACCAGATAGGGTTCAGTGGCCAAGGGGTCTGGTTGACTGAAACGAGCTCCCCGGCCATTGACAAGAAGGTAATGAGCGTTCGGGCCTTTCTGCCGCTGGGCAATACGATCCGGATAGGCCAGGGCCAGTAATCGACCGATATCCTGTTCCGTTACCGTTTCTTGTGAGGGGAGGAAAGGGGACGCTCCGATTTGGCGGAGCAGCATGTGAGCTGTTCGCCGGAGACGCCGAAGGGCATGTTGATCAATATGGCCTGACTCCGCCGAAGAGGGCTTGCCGTGCAAAATGTCCAGCCGGAGCCGCAGATCAGCTTGTGTACGAGTGGGTGACCCTATCAGGATGTCACGTTCATTGAGCAGGACAGCCAATTGACAGGCGAGGGACGTACAGCCAAGGGACCCCGCTTTCACCACCATATGCGACAGGCGCGGATGGAGAGGCAACTCAGCCATCTTTCTGCCGTGCGACGTGATATGACCATTCTTGTTGAGAGCGCCAAGAGCCAAGAGGATTTCTTTGGCTTGGGCCAGCGCCCCCGCTGGAGGAGGTGTCAGCCATGGAAGCTCCAGGGGGTCATTGGCTCCCCACGCCGCCAACTCGAGGAGCAGGGGGGCGAGGTCTGCCTCAAAGATTTCCGGTTGGCGGTGAGGGATAAGTCGGAGGTGTTCCTGCTCGGTCCACAGCCGGTAACAGACGCCAGGTTCCGAGCGACCGGCTCGACCGCGCCGTTGGTCGGCTGAGTCTTGTGTGATGCGAACTGTGGCCAGATTCGTGAGCCCTGTGCGCGGATCGAAACGGGGCACTCTCATCCAGCCAGAATCAATGACGACCCGAATTCCCTCGATGGTGAGGCTTGTTTCCGCGATAGAGGTAGCCAGGACGATTTTTCTCTTGCCTGGGGGAGATGGTTGAATCGCGGCATTCTGTACTGATGGGGGCAAATCGCCATGCAAGGGAGTGATCTGGATCGTGGGATCGAGATGTTGGGCGATGAGACGGCGCTCGATCCAGCGGATGTCTGCCATACCGGGGAGAAACACGAGCACACTGCCGTGATCACAGGCCAGTGATCGCCGAATGGCTTGCGTGACCACTATGTCAAGGGGAGCTGTTGCCTGTTCCTCAAGGTAATACGTGGCGACCTGGTACTGTTTTCCCTCTGATCGAATGACCGGCGGATGTCCAAGTAGGGCCCCCAGCGAGCCGTCGTCAAGCGTGGCAGACATGACCACGATGCGGAGGTCCGGGCGGAAGAGGCGTTGAGTTTCAATCGTCAGGGCTAAACCCATGTCAGCCTGCACGCTTCGCTCGTGGAATTCGTCGAAGAGGACGGCACCATAGTTTGACAAATCCGGCTCCGACCGAAGCAATTTCGTCAGGACCCCCTCGGTCACGACTTCGATGCGGGTGTGGGGGCCGACGGCTGTCTCGAACCTCATGCGATACCCCACGGTCTCTCCCAACTGTTCCCCCAACAGTGAGGCCATGTGGTTGGCAATGGTACGGGTTGCGAGTCGGCGAGGTTCCAAGAGCAAGAGTTTTTTGCCAGCCAACCAGGGCTCATCGAGGAGGGCAAGGGGGATCACCGTCGATTTTCCAGCGCCTGGTGGGGCTATGACGAGCGCCGCGGTATTCTTCCGGAGTGCTTGGCGTAAGAGCGGAAGAACTTCTACAATAGGCAAGGGCACCATGCTGGCATTCATGATGTCCACTGTAACAAAACCCTGCGAAGGCTGAAAACAAGGAGCACGACGATGTTGAGATGGACGACGGCAAAGCCCACCGTGCCTGGGTGGTATTGGTTTCGTGGAGAAGCGCACGAGGCTGATCCATTCATTGTGCTGGTTGATGCGTCCGGCGAATTTCAGTGGCCCGATGGAGGTTATCAAGAGGTGGCTCTTGCTAAGGGCGAATGGGCCGGACCGATTGAGGAGCCAGTTGAATAACCAGGATCCTTGCCGACCAGCCTCATTCTGTGGCCGCTCTCCCCTGAATCGAGTGTAGGGATGCCCCTACGGTGTACCACAAGATCTGTGGGTGGTACCGATGAGGAGAACCAGTTTCCTACACAAAGCAGGGGCTATCCCCGTAGTGCACGAGAACAGAGCCGTTTGGCACCCTCAATGTTCTGTTGGACGTTTCGCGGTTGGCCATGGCGCTCAGCCTAACCATCGGTAGTGCCGAGCAGAATCCAGTGGTGAAATGGCAATCGACAATGAAGGCGGTCATTCAGCATTGACGACATTGGCCTTCATCCCCGTCCTGGTTTGACCTTGTGCGTCGGTGACCTGCGTTGTTGTCATCTGACGGGCAAGACGGTCCCGTCGTTTCGCTCCCTCCTCAAGGCCATGAGCGGCAGCCCGGTTGTACCACTGATAGGCCTGTCCTCGATCTTTAGGAACCCCTTGCCCTCGCTCAAAAAATGTTCCAAGCGTGACCATCGCTTTCGCATGTCCTGCGTCGGCGGCGAGGCGACACCAGTGCACAGCCTCTTCAAAGTCTTGTGGCGTTCCCAGCCCTTGATCAGTAAGAATGCAGAGGCGATACAGGGCATCCACGTGATGGTGTTGAGCGGCCAATCGATACCATCGGACGGCCTCTGGCACGTTGCGGGCGAAGCGCTCGTAGTAGCGGCCCCACCGGTACTGTTCATCGGGGGAGCGTTCGTGGGCAGATGGGAGGATGTGACTCGGCTGGACAACCAGGTCATGAACGTCGACATACGGTGCTTTCGGAGGGTCAATACAGCCGGGAAGGACACTCAACAAAACGGTTAGGATCCACAACCTCATGGCGGTCCGCATGGTTCCCCCTGTCATTTACAGTACGGGTTCTTTAACGGTCTTAAGCTCTGTCCAGACGGTTTGTGACCCTCATCTGCCTTGTCCACGAGTCACTCACTTGTGCGAGAGTGATAAGAGTGATAATCGACAGGGAGAATCAAACCGTTACAGTCATGGTGGGCTCCTTCGGATTTCTCAGTCGCTGTTTGCCCAACGACAGCGGGAGCCAGCCGCTCGATTGTCGTTCTTTCTCGTCATGACACCCTCTCGTTTGTTGAAGCAGGACTGCTGGTCCTGTACTTCGCGAAACAGATTAAATCGAGGTGGTCATAGTGATCAGGCAGCAACGATTCAGCCTTATACCCAAGACTGAGAAAAAACAAGATATTTCTAGGCGTGCGCAGCATGGTGCAGGCGTAGAGCTTGTGGGCATCGACGGATCGGCGCTCGACCTCCCGCATCAATTCTTTTCCGATGCCCTTGCCTTGATAACGTGGATGCACTGAGAGCAATCGGATGATACACACCCCACCCACGATCCAGAAACGAACTGACCCGACAACCGTTCCCTCCGACTCGGCGACGATGATGTGTTTGGTTTTGGCGTCCTCTTTCAGGTTTTCGAGGGTCTCCGTTGTCCAACTGGAGACCGAGTAGAGGGGGGCATAGGCCCCAAAGGCGGCCTGTTGAATCTGTAAGAGGGCCATAAAGTCATCTTCAGTAGCTGGACGGATATGAACCATCATCGAGCCTCGATGATTTCCCGAAGACCCCTAGAGCCATCATGTGGACGTGACCGATGCATGGCTCCGTGGTGGTGCCGATCACGCGCATTGCGGGCACGGGGAGAATGTCGATGATTTTCAAAATCGGTGGAGGCCATCGTTGGTTTACCCTCGGCTCAAAAGATTCCGTCATTATCCGCCTTGATCGGGCACCGACTTGAGAGGTGAGAACCACAGAGACCTGTTTTGTTGGGTCACCTGGCGACCGCACCCCTGGTTGCTAAACTGGTCGTGAAACGGCTTGGGTTCCAGGCATGATCTACTGAGAAGTGACATTTGAACTTCCAAATGGGGGCCACTGGGACCCTGGCTTATCCAGGAAGGTTAACAAGGCGATGAGAAGAAATCCGCAGAGGAGCCAGATGAGCCCTTGCTTCCATTTTCTCTGCGAGAAGGAAAAGAGGCTCATGAGGAGGACAATCCCCCCGATCAATCCTGCTATGCCTGTTCCGAACGCGCTCATACCTGAGCCCCCGACGGTTAAACACGCGGAGGAAAAGGCGAAGGACCCGTCCTCCCTCTCATCATTTCTTCCCACCATGGGCTGTTGGTCTGCAAACAATGGCAGTATTGTAGCGGGAACGATCGGCCAATCACCAGAGTGGCAAGAAGATGTCGTGCTGCAGGAGTTGGTCAAAAAGCGGTGTGCGGCTATGTTGTTGGGAAGGCGGCGGCCTCTATTGTTTGTAGGAAGCCGCCGCCGAGGAAACGGGCGAAGAAACGGGATTGGTGGCTAGTTGGCATTCACACCTGGCGCGGGAGAGGAGTCGCGCCGGAGCGTCCCTTTAGCCGGTTTGACACTGACCAAGTTGCGAATTTTGTCATACGTCTTCCCTTTCACGATGTTGCGAGTTTTCAAATCGTCGATGGAAGTGTAAGGGCGTCCCTCGACGATTTTTTGAGCGGTCACGGCTCCCACACCGGGGAGCGACTGTAAGTCGGCAAGTGTGGCCGAATTGATGTCGATGGGATTGGAGGACAGAGGGTGCTCTGAAGCGGCGGGCGGCTTGCCCTTCGTGCTTGGCGTGGCATGGACGGCGGGTGGTGCAATCATGAGAAGCGCAAGGATGAATACCGACGACATGAAAAGATTGATGCGCGACAACATGGTACGCCCTCCTCTCAGTTTACGGTTAGCCGATGATGACCAAATCAATGCACACCATGAATGCACACCGAGTGCCTCGGTTCCTTTCTCTGCCGGCACTGTGCATCTAGCGAGATCTGTTCTACCAATTGAACCGATGAAAAAATATCATCAACTTGGCAATGATCAGCCGGATGACGCTCTAGATGACGTATCCAGTGCGCACACGGCCGTATCGAGAGGGATACATAGTGAGATGGGATCCTTGGCCAAGCCCGTATTGAGGGATTGGTTGAAGGAGAGAGTTATGGCAAGGAAACGTCTTCGCGTCTTTATCTAGGAGAGAAACCAGGGAGGGTCCATTAAGCCTAAGCCGATGGAGAGTGTGTCACTGAATCAGTGATTGGTAGCAGAGTTCCTGGGAAAATTCTTTCCCTGTACAGGGTGGGACGCCCGTTGCTCTGCCAGGGAGCGTAAGGTCTGACCGGCGACGGACTGAGCTACTGCTTCATCGCGCCGCCGGAATAGTGCTTCGAGGGGGTCGTCTGGCGATTGGCTGCTCGTTGCTGCTCTTGGATGGCCATCCCAAACAATGTCGAAGATTTCTTTGATTGTGATGAGCTCTGGTGGCTTGATCAAACTGATGCCTTCAGGTTCCTTGACTAAACCAACCAGATTAGCCTGAATCAGCCGGTCCAATTCCTCAGCCACTAATTCGTCTGGGAGATTCAGCTTTATAGCAAGGTCGGAAAGCCGGAGCGGAGGGCTTCCTTGAAGGTACTGGCACGCCAGGGTGAGCAAAAGATTCAAAGTGACGCGCTCGCGAAAAGCTGGTGTGCTCTGTTGCCAGAGTTGCCGTGTCAAATATGCGGTCGGGTGCTGGTGAAAAAACGAAAACTGAGCGCCAATGAGAATGATCATCCAACCGGTGTACAGCCAAAGGAGAAATAAAATCAGGACGGCAAAGCTAGAGTAAATTGCGCTGTACTTGGTGGAAGCGGCGACAAATTTCGCAAAGATCTCTCCCGCGAGACCCCACAAAATAGCGGCGGAAATGCCACCGACCAGAGCGGATGTGATCTGAACGCGGGTATAGGGAATAAATTTGTAAAAGAAAGTGAAGACTCCGCAGAGCACGAGAAAAGGAGCAATCTCGGCGGTCCAGAAAAACAGGGAGCCAAAGGGTTCTCTCGCCAAGAGCCACTGGACAACGGTATGACTTTGAAGCGAAGCCAGGGTCCCAAAGGCCGTAAAGATGAGGACGGGGCCCACCAAGACGACGCTCAGGTAGTCGGTGAACTTTCGGTTCCAGGGGCGTCCCTGGCGGACCATCCAAATGGCGTTTAGAGCCTGTTCGATCTTATCGACCAACGAATAACTGGTATAGATGAGGCTTGCAACGCCGACCGTACCCAAGACTCCAATCTTTAAATTGTCAACAAATTCGATGATGCGACTGGTAATTTCCACGCTTTTGGGGCCCAGGGGTTCCAATGTTTGAGCGAGCAAGGGCTCGATCTGATGATGAACGCCGAATGCTTTCAGCACAGAAAACGTCACGGCTAAGAATGGCACCAGCGAGAGCAGCGTGGTAAACACCAATCCTGCCGCTCGCGCGTCAAGCAGCCGGGGGCGAAACTCCAGGGCCACAGCGATTATGAGTCGAAGCGTCTGCCAGGCTGTTCGCTGAAGCATCGGCAGCGTAGTGAGGTCCACATTCCAGAGATCGCGGGTGATGAATCGCTCGATGCGGCTTGGGGTGGCCATGAAGACGGTAACCTTCTGCGGGTCTAAGACCCTTCTGTTGAAGGGATCCTTGTCCAATGATTTTTATCTACTGTAACGCGAAGAAGGGCGATTTGTGAACCAAACCGTAGGACGATTGAGTTATTGACACAGAAAAAATCAGGGGCGGCTAGGCCGCCCCCTCCATTGAATAGACCACTTTTGTTAACACCTGTCAATTTTACGGCAGGTCTCGTCGAGTCACGGAGCGTAACTGGAGATTGAGCGGTCTGGGTGGTTGAACCGCCCGTGGTGCAGTCACGGTGACGGTGACCGGTACCAAGACGCTGGAAGCTCCGGCTGCGCTCACCACCAGGGTGGCTGTGTAAGTTCCAGCTGCCAGTGAATCGGTTGCGACGCTCACTGCGATGGATCCCCCTCCTGTTCCTGATTGGGGACTGTGGGTCAACCAGGGGACATTATCGGTAGCTGACCAACTCAAAGTACCTCCACCCGCATTGCTGATGGTCAAGGTCTGAGGTGAGGGATTCCCCGTTCCCTGTACCACCGTGAAAGAGAGACTGGATGGATTGACATTGATGATCGGGGGTGGAGGGGAGGCTGAGGGGGGAGTATAGGTTGCGACATTGCTTTCGATGGATTCATTGTTACTGAGATCATATGCCGTTACCACGTAATGCCGAACCGTCGTCGGGGTTCCAATATCGAGGCTGGTGACAGTCCCCAACGTGGCCAACAGAGAGGCCGTCCCTGCTGCTCGACTACAGGGAAGTTGGGTGCACTGATACACGCGATAGCCCGCGAGATCCGATTCGGTGTTTGCGTTCCACATCAGGATCGCAGCGTGAGAGGCCGCGCTTCCAAGCAAAAGCGAGCAGACCGTTACGGCCGCCAGGCGGAACGTATGTCCAAGCTTAGTATGAATGGATTGAACTAACCGAACGAAGTGATAACCGGTTCCTCTAATAAAATAAAATAATGATGTTGGAACCATAAGTCACCATGGACGGTTGAGATTCGTGTTGCGCCGATGTATGTCATCGGCCCCCCAATTTCACCCAGAGACGAGGCAAGTCACATGCCGTCATGCCCCGTGTGATTTCGTGTGATTTATTGATCCGTGACGAGAGAAAACGAGAGACATTCGACAGTATGGGCCATGTTGCGGCGCAACATTCTGTATGGATTCTGCAACAGAAAGGGAGCAAGGTTGTGCTGGCAATGAACAATCAGAACCATCCCAGAACCATCCGGAACCATCAGCTTTTCCGGTAAGCTGAGGTCAAGGGGCAACGGCCCGCCCGTCATTACATCACCTGTTCGCAAGGCAGGACAAAGACATGCAAAGGGACAGCATGGCCGCCGTGTTGCTTAACGTGCTCCGCCCGAAAGTGTGTCAAGCCCATGATAAGACGATGGGCGATGTCCTCGGGCACAGCGGCGAGAATTAACCGGTTTGAATCGGCCGAAAGCGAAAACTGGACGGTGGGGCCGGTCAAGCCCCGTCCAGAGACATTGTGTAATTCAGTAAATGCTGTGACTCCGTGGTGTTTGAGCAACTCATGAATCCCGGATGCCATCGTTTCACGAAAGATGATCAGGACCATTCTCATGGCACAAAAACCCCTGTTTGTGTTGTCCCAAAGCGAGCAGGGTTGGATAAAGCGCTGATATCGTTCTTACGGAAGAGTGATACAAAACACAAGAGGGAAAGAACAATGCGGTTAGGATTCACTGGCCCCACCAGGCCATGCCTGGCCCAGTGCGGCGCCGATGGTCGAGCGGACAAAGGCTTGTTGAAACACTATCAGCCGGGAGCTGACTGTGCAGGGAGTTGCTGAAAATGACGATGGAAGGGATAGCATTCGGAAAGGCTTTTTCCGTATGGTGATCTAACAATTTTCCCCCCACCATCTGTGAACGGTCGAGCAGGCGGGAGGGGATGAAGCACGGATGACCGCACCGTTGGTGTTGACGATGACCCATCGCTCTTCTTTTCCCGTGAGAGATCGTGTCGCCCAACGTTACGGGTTTATCTTGTTTATGAGCCTCTTGATCTGCATGGGCGGCTATTTGCTTCTGCCTCTTGGCCTGTCGCATCTCCTCGCGCAAGAACTGACCAAGCGTGGCTACGACCATGTCATCGTTCAGTTAGGCTACCCAGGTTTTGGAGGGATCCGGGTCCCAGTCGTCTCCTTTCAACAAAAGTTGGGAGGGGAAACTCTTTTGATGTCGGTCATGAATGCCGAGCTAGAATATAGTGTGCCGGCAATTCTGGAAGGCCGTGTCGATCGGATTCTGCTCTCTGACGTTGCTGTGCAGATTCTGGCGACTGCTCGGCAAGACCTCGATCGTTCCGGCAGAGTTGATCATCCTGCTGGCGATCGCGAGGGCGAAGCTAAAACGAGTGGATGGGGCGAATCGACCGGCTTCGATGGTATGGACAAGGGTGAAGAAGACGATGAATCACCGTGGAGCTTTTGGACGGTCAACGACCTCCTGCAACGATTCCCGGTTCTCCCTTTTGAGGATCTGCGTCTAGACCGTGTTTCGATTTTTCGAGAAAAGGCCACCGGCCCTCTTCGGAAGGTGACCGTTTCCGGCTCAGTGACCTATCGGCAGGGAGAATTGAACGGTCACCTGTCGTTTCAAGGGGGCGAGACCGTGTCCTACGAATTGACGGTGGTTGGGCATTCTTCAACCTCGTGGTCAACCACCCTCGTGTCTCATCGCTTTCAAACGGTTCCGATTGTCTCGTTGCAATCAACGGTCGATTCAGATGGTTCTTCCATTAAAGTTAAAGGACAACTTGATATTAACGTTAGAGAGCTGGCTCCCTTTATCGCGTTGTTAATTCCTATCGGGCCAGAGTTGGAAAAGGTCACGGGACGGGCAACGGTCTATTGGATGGGAACGACGGCTGCCGCGACGACATTGGGCTCCTTGTGGCGTGATCCCAGCACCCGTTTTGAAGGAGATGTGCGCGCTCATGTGACGTTGCCGATGCTTTATGGAGCGGCGAAAGATATTACCATGAGCTACCAAGGTTTCTTTCGCGGCACTGCCACCGAAATGGCATGGACACTTGAGCCGGGGGTTCCTTTAAGGGCCACCATCAGCAATCAGAAGGTGGTTTGGCCAG
This sequence comes from Nitrospira sp., assembly GCA_024331045.1. Lineage (GTDB taxonomy): Bacteria > Nitrospirota > Nitrospiria > Nitrospirales > Nitrospiraceae > Nitrospira_D. Next base: position 5,454 of record JANDJC010000054.1, on the reverse strand, counting down.
ACATGTTGCGACCCATTACTCCTCATCAGGATCAACTGCTACGAGTCGAGCATGCTCGGCCACTCCATGGCAAGCTCCATTGGTCAGAATCGCCGATGCGAATCACCCTGGCTGGTCCACTCCGTCTGACCTATGGTCAAGGGAAAAATTCATTGGTCGTGGAGATGGAAACAGTTCAAGCCGAGTGGATCGGACGGGAACTTGTGAAGGCGGAAGGAAACTATCGAGTCATGGGAACACTTCCCAAAGAGATCGCCGGTACAGTGGCCGCGCGAGAGATCACGGCTGACATTCGGGGAGATCTCACGATAAAGGGAGCTAAGGTACGAGGGACCGTATTTGCGCCCTCCTCTGTGCAGGTTCGTCAGGTCGAGCAGGATACGGTCGTTATTCCCACCGCTACGTTCCAGTTACAAGACCCTGTCACCTTTCAATGTGACCGATCCGGTGCCTCATGTCGAGGAGGACCGATGACGGCGGCCATTCAGGCGTCCTCGGTGAAGGTCCTGGGGCGCGATGTACTCTTCGCCCAGACGCTGTTAGCAGCACAACGGATCGAATGGTCCCGCTTGGCTTGGCAGGTGCAAGGGCAGCTTTCGATTCGAGGGGTCTTTCCCGTGTTGCCACACTGGAGAATGCAACCAACAGACTGGACGGTACGGTTTTTGGCGAACCAAGCTGGAATCAAGGCTGCTCTCCAAATTGATGGTGATGCGCCACACCGTGATCCGCTCATATCCGTGGAAATCGATCAACCGTTGCCGGCTGGAGAAGGAATGTTGCACGCCACGATGGGGCCTCTAGCATTCGATGACTCCAATGGCCGACTCAGTCGACTCATAACCAGGTCCTCGTGGCCTGTGGACCTGATCGACGGCCGTCTTACCTCCACGCTCGATCTCTTGTGGGTTGGTGGGTGGGGCAAAGGGGCATGGGAGTTTCGAGTCATGTCGGGAACTGCAACCGTGACGGCAGAGAAACTGGCTGGGAAGTATGAAAAAGTGGCATTCAAGGATGCCAGTACAACCATGACTGTTCGAATGAACGGGCTTCACTCAATCGCCTTGGCTGAGCCAGCCCACGTGACTGTGGCATCGCTTAAAACCGGGGTAGACATTGCTAACCTCTCGTTCAAAGTAGGAGGAACATGGAATCTAGCCGAGGCGATGCCCCTCATCGAACTATCTGATTTTCGGTGCCAAGCATTGGGCGGGACTTTCTATAGCCCGCAGTGGGTGGCGGATCCGACCCATTCTCGGTATGAGATGACCGTCTTCTTGCACGAATTGGATCTGGCCAAGGTTTTAAGCCTCGAGCACCATCGAGCGTTGCAAGGAACTGGGACATTGAGCGGGACCTTGCCGGTCATCATTGAGTCTTCGGGAATCACTATTAAAAAGGGTCTATTGGTTGCTTCGCCGCCGGGGGGAGTGATTCGCTATAATACCTCCGAAGATTCTTTAAAATCGCTGCTTGAGACCAATACTGAGCTTCAAGTAGCGATGCGAGCGTTGAGCAACTTTCACTACACGGCGCTCACCATGAGAGTGGATTATGCCAACAATGGAGAGTTGACGCTGACCGCACGGGTAGAGGGAAAAAATCCCGACCTCCCCACGGTTCCACCGATTCACTTCAACCTCACCATACAAGAGCACGTTCCGTCGTTGTTAAAAAGTCTCCGCCTGGTTGAGGAATTAGAGCGGGGGGTGGAAAAAAGGTTCGGACGGCCATGATCACGACGAGGTCTTCCCTCCCTACGGCTCCCTGCTGGGTAGTGACGTTATGGTGTGCAGCAGTGCTGCTTACACCCCTTGCCTGCAGGCCGCGTGTTGAGGTGGTGGCACCGGAGAAACCCATCACCATCAACCTTCATGTTAAAATCGATCACGAAGTCCGCGTGAAAGTTGAGAAAGAATTGGATAAAGTCTTGTCGGAAGAAAACGGCCTTTTTTAGCGGTTTGGCAGAGGTGAGTGATGGCCAGGTGGAGAGGGATAGGAACAAGATGGATGGTCGCAATAGTTGTCGTAGTGGGGGCTGTGATCTACTCTGCAGTCCTGTATGCGCTCTCGCTGGAAGAAGCTAAGGAGAGGGGGTTGGTGGGTGAGAGAAAAAATGGATACTTGGGGTTAGTTGATCCATCCAACCGTGAGGCACAACAACTAGTAAGAGATATTAATGAAAAGAGACGGAGGGCCTACCAGGATATTGCCAGTCGGGACGGTATGAATATTGGTGTGGTAGAGTCACTCGCAGGAGAAAAGGCGTTTGAAAAGACCAAACCGGGACACTACATTGAGGGGCCTGGAGGGTGGATGAAAAAATAATAAAAAAATAGATGCCGGTCTGTGCCACGCCACCTAAGCCTTCCGTTCGTAGGCACTGTTTTGCTACTTTCCCCCAGTTTTTTCGAGGAAAGTGGGATGTCTTGGCAGTGAGATGCTTTGATTGAGATGCTTTGATGGGAGCGATGGCATGATGTCTGTCGTGTGATCCGTCTCCCTCGTGTCCCCGCGCTCTCTTTCACAACCATCGTTCACCTCGCGTCAGTTTTGACCTCCTAATACAAGAGTGCCGAGGGACTCCTCGTTGTATGCCTTGTTGATTGTTGCCCATCGTTGGTGTTCAACCTTGCCGGTGTCATAACCAGCCGAGCGCCTTTCGCGTCTGAGTCACGAGCCATGAACGGCTGCGACGTCAGAAGCCCTCGCGTCAAAACTGGGATTCGTGGACAAGCGGCAGGATCTTGCTAGACTGAATGCACGATCCTGACGATCAGAAGAAAGTCGTGGCCTATAGGGGTAGGGAAACCCGACAGTCAACTTTCATCGGGATCAACCGAAAAAGAGACCACCGGCACATCATCATTTCCCCTATGCGGGAGGTTAGGCTATGCGTTCTCTTTCCCTTGCCTTTCTGCCCATCCTCTTGAGCCTTGGCTGTGCGACTCAGGAACGATCTCTAGAGGCGTCGCCTCTTGAATCTCCTCCAAAGTCCTGTTCATCCCATCGGTATTCGGTGAAAGATCCCGCTCAGCCGACGCAACCATGCAAAACCCAACGTGCCTGGTTGGAGCGACTCGGCACTGCGCTGGATGGTGCGGCGACGGCGCTGCGGGCTCCAAATCAGTAATCTGTTCGCGCTGAGTTCCCTTTCTGTCCAGTGCGGCCAGGGCCGTGTTCCTGGTCGGGTGTCTATTGTGTGATGGCAGGGCTCAAATCCTTGGGCAAGGCAACCATCACATTGGTCGAGGTTCCTCAAGGCAACATCGACCAAGGCCTCATTGACAGTCATTCCAATACCCATCCATCATACGACCAGATTACAAAAGGGTCGAGTGAGACACCAAGCGAATGGTGGAGCCGATCAAGACATCTTCGAAAAGCAAGATTGCCCTCGCCCTTGGGATCCTCTTCGTGATCGGAGCGGTGTATGTCCTTGATCTGGGGCGATACTTGTCGTTGGAAATCGTCAAGGAACACCGTGATCGGCTGCTGGCCTTTACGGAAGAGCAGTACACGGTTTCGGTCGCCCTGTTTATCCTGACCTATGTAGTGGTGGCGGGACTTGCTCTCCCTGGGGCTGCGATCTTGACGTTAACCGGTGGATTCCTCTTTGGGAGTGTCTGGGGGACCCTGTTCGTGAATATTGGCGCTACGACCGGTGCGACGTTGGCGTTCCTGACCGCGCGGTACCTATTGCGGGAGTGGGTGGAAGAGAAGTTTGGGGCGTGGGTGGGGCCGCTTCAGGATGGCATTGCTCGGAACGCCTTTAATTATCTATTGACATTGCGTCTGATTCCGATCGTTCCATTTTTCGCGCTCAACCTTGTTGCAGGGCTGACGCGTATCGGCGTGAAAACGTACGTGTCAGCCACGGCGTTGGGGATCATTCCCGGTTCGTTTGTCTATGCCTATGCGGGGCGGCAGCTTGGTTCAATCAATTCTCTTCAAGAGATTGTCTCGCCAGAGGTTTTGAGCGCCTTCACCTTGCTGGGGCTTTTGGCGTTAGCCCCCATTGCTTACAAGAAATGGTCAGTTAACAGGACTGACCCACGTCAGCCGGCAAGAGGACCACATGGAGCTGAGTGAAGGGTTGTTTTTCTTGCCAGGCGACGAACATGATCAACAGCTCATTGCCAATGTTCACCCATCCGATTGGATCAATCCGCAGCCGGAGGGGCGCTACAACATCGCGGTGCTTGGCGCAGGCACGGCTGGCTTGATTACCGCGATTGTCGCTGCGAGCCTCGGTGCCAAGGTCGCCTTGATCGAAAAACGGGCCATGGGCGGCGACTGTCTGAACGTCGGATGTGTGCCGTCAAAGGGGCTTCTGCGGGCTGCCAGGGCCTGGGCGGACCTTCACCGAGCCAAGGACTTTGGCATTCGGATCCCGCCGGGAGCGACGTTCGATTTTGGGGCCGCGATGGTACGCATGAGAACGCTGCGCGCGCGCATCAGCCGCAACGATTCGGTACACCGTTACACGAAGCTCGGCGTGGACGTGTATCTTGGCTCCGGCCGTTTTGTGAGCGGCGACTCGTTGCGAGTCGAGGGACCGGCGGGCGAGCGGACGATCCGTTTTGTCAAGGCGGCGATCTGTACCGGAGCCCGTCCCTCTATCCCACCGATTCCAGGGTTACTGAAAGCTGGCTATCTGACGAATGAAACGGTGTTCTCGCTGACGGAGCTGCCCAGACGATTGGGGATCATCGGGGCTGGACCGATTGGGTGCGAGTTGGCCCAGGCTTTCGCCCGGTTCGGCAGTCACGTGTATTTGATTGAGGCACTTCACGGGGTTCTTCCGCGAGAAGATCGCGACGCGGCGGAGATTCTGCATCGTCAGTTGATGCGCGACGGCGTGCAGATCCTCTGTTGCGGCAAGGACATGGCCGTGGAGAAAACGGGCGCGGGCAAGCGGCTGGTGCTCACCTCGCACGGCCGGCAGCACTACATAACGGTCGATGATATTCTGGTCGGGACGGGGCGGACACCGAACGTGGAAGGGTTAGGATTGAGCAACGCCGGTATCGACTACAGCCCTGCAGGAATCACGGTCAATCGGCGACTCCAAACCTCCAACCCCTCGATTTTTGCGGCCGGCGACGTCTGTTCCCGCTATCAGTTTACCCATGCCGCCGATGCCATGGCACAGATTGTGGTCCAGAACGCCCTGTTTCCCCATCCGTTTGGATTGGGCTATGCCGACGTCGATTCATTGATCATGCCCTGGTGCACGTTTACTGACCCTGAAATCGCCCACGTTGGACTCTCTGAACAGGAAGCGAAAGCCAAGGGGCTTGAAGTCGAGACCTATACCTACAAACTCGACGAAGTCGATCGGGCGATTCTTGACGGGGAAGAGGAAGGGTTCGCCAGGATCCATATCCAGAAGGGGACCGATCGGATTGTCGGGGCGACTATCGTGGCGGCCCACGCGGGCGAGATGATCAA
>JANDJC010000053.1 GCA_024331045.1 Nitrospira sp. | reverse complement strand
CCGGCATTCGTCGAACTCAACATGTTGCTGAAAATGAAGGTCATGCAAGAGAAGCGGCTTCCTAAAGACACACTTCTTGAAGATCATCAGAGGAACAATCGCCTCATGACGTGGGCTACCACTGGACGCTCCTGATCGCCTTCGATCAATCACTTCGACACTATCGAACACACAGTCGGTAACATTCACGACCTTGACCGACCGCGCACCGCCGGCAACGGCGTCGTGCAAGTTCAGGTCTCCGACCACCCGCACACACTCCATGCGACCATTATGGATCTTCAAATCCTGCAAGAATAACCGAGCGGGAATTCCTTTCATCGTCCTCACCAAAAGACAAATGCGGGGTTACGATCACAGGACAGCTTCCGGATGTCTATCTTCATCGGGCGGCTCGAAGGAACTTGCTTCCTAGGTATTACAGAATCTCCCTCAACATCTCTACCTGCCGTTCGGTCAGCGGCGCATTGGCGCGGGGATTCCGCACCAGCATCCGCACGCGGGGAACCGCTCGTTGATGCCTTGCCCGCTCGACTACCTCGACATTGGCCAACCTGGTGCCGGCCTTGGACGGCAGCGGCTCCACGTCCCACAGCGCAATCAACACGGCGCTGAGATGGGGCAGATTCATCAGCAACACCGTGACGGCACCTGCTAAGGCCTTCACATCCAGCCAGGTTACCTCTCTCCGACCGGTACGCCAGCCTTGCAAATCTGCACGGGGGACGGAGATCTGCAACACAACCGGCTCGCAATACTCGACAAGCTGCTTCGCTTTTTGCCGCACACGCGCGAGGATACGGTGTAGCAGGATCGTTCCACGACTCTCCTCTTCCCTCTGTTCATCGGCTTCGGCCATCCTGCGCAATGGAAGGCGTCGCTGAGCCGCCGAGCCCACCATGGCCGTCACTTCGACAAAGAAGCGCTCGTGACTCAGATGACACTCTAAATCGGCGCTGCGCGCCCTTGCTTCCGGCAGAAAGGTCAGTCGGACACCAGCCCGAACCAATTGGGTTGCCAACTCTAATTCGGCCAGCGCCGACTCTTGCACACCAGGATCATCGTGAGCCAACCGACGAAACAATCGGCTGAGACGAAGGCTGCTCGATTCATCGGCACAATGACGACGCAATGTTACCCATTGATCCTCAATAGTTTCCGCACGCCATTCCCCTCGAACTCGAGGCAGCGGCGGTCCTCCCACACCACTCCTCTTCCCTAGCCACGTAACAAACGTGATCGATCTTCGCGGCCGCCACCGCGCCATGATGAACCTTGTCTGACTGAGCCTGTCCCGTTGCCGGACGATTACTCACAGAGCTGCGACTGTTGTTTGCCAAGGTCTTCGCAGAGCCGATCCAACCAACGCCCGGCGCAACTGAGAATTTCCCTGACGAGGGGCTCCGGCTGACCAGTACGGTTGATCGTCCATTGCGTAACATACTCCAAGAGGGTATCGCGATCGAATCGCCGGGCAGACCGTGTCGCGAGCACCTGCAATTCTTCAAAGCCGGTCCTTAAGACTTCGGCAACTGTCTCCCGACCGTAGGAAGTGCTGGCTGTCACATACTGGATGGCACGATTGATTTCGTGATCGGTCATGGCCACTTTTTGTCAACCTGTCACAGTCTGTTGGACTCCGTCAATGTGGTCGATGTCTCACCCAGCTCTCTTATTTTTTCTCTCTCGTTCTCGACCAGGCGAGTGGTATGATCAACTGTCATTTGATCGAACGAGGAGTTCTCCTATGGCCGAACGCATGGGTACACGACGAACCCCCACCGTTTCTTCTGGCAAACGTCAGACATTCCCCGATCGATGGAACCTCCATGACCTCATTGATGACCCCCTCGGCAAATTCGATTCGTTGTTGGCTGATCTGGAATCGAAAGCGGCCCATATCGAGGCCGCTCGTCCCACACTGACTCCCTCCATGGCAAGCAACGAGTTGTTGGCCTTGCTTCGCTTGAGCGAGGAGATCGCCCGGGGCTCAGCCCGACTCGGCGCCTACGCCTATCTGTGGTTTTCCGAAAACACGAAGAACGCGGAGGCGCGATCGTTCAAGACGCGGGTCGAGGAACGGCTCACCGGCTTGAACAATCGATTGCTCTTCTTCGATCTCTGGTGGCAAAGCGTCGACGACGCCAACGCGGCCAGGTTGCTGGCGGACATGGGCGACCTGCGCTATCACATGGAGACGATCCGCCGTTTCAAACCGCACACCTTGTCCGAGCCGGAAGAAAAAATCATCAACATCAAAAACGTGACCGGGCGGAACGCGGTGCACACCCTCTACGATCTCGTCACCAACGGGTTGACATTCACTGTCCGAGAGGGCGGGAAGACGAAAACCGTGAATCGAGAAGGGTTGATGGCCTACGTCCGCAGCCCCAAGGCCTCCGTGCGCCAAGCGGCGTATCAGGAACTGTATCGAGTCTTTACCGCTCACCGCGACCTGCTGGGGGAAATGTACCGAACGTTGGTGAATGATTGGAAGGCCGAAAACATCGGGCTCCGCCGGTTTGCCTCGCCCATCGCCACCCGTAATTTGAGCAACGATGTCCCCGACCAGGCCGTTGAGACCTTGTTGGCTTCTTGCGCCAAAAACGCAGAGATTTTCCAAACTTATTTCTCGTTGAAGGCCAAGATTTGCAAGATCACGCCGATGAATCGTTACCACCTCTACGCCCCTCATCGGACAGAAGCGAAAAAATATTCCTACGCCGACGCGGCGTCGATGGTCATCGAGGCTTACCGGAGTTTTTCTCCCCACCTCGCCGAACTGGCGGAGCAAGTCTTCCGTGAACGGCATATCGACGGGCCGACCCGCCCCGGCAAGATGGGAGGGGCCTACTGTTACAGCGTGGTTCCTGGACTGACCCCGTACGTCATGCTCAACTACACGGGAGAGGCCCGCGACGTGGCAACAATGGCGCACGAGCTCGGCCACGCTGTCCATGGAATGATGGCCAAGGACCATTCCATCTTTACCTTTCACGCCACACTTCCCCTGGCGGAAACGGCGTCGGTCTTTGGTGAACGGATTCTCTCCGACGCCTTAATGTCCAATGAGCGGAGCAAAGCCGTTCGGCAAGGACTCCTCCTCAGCCAACTGGACGATATCTATGCCACTGTGCTCCGTCAGGCCTACTTCGTTCGATTTGAAAAACTGGCCCACGAGATGGTCGCCCAAGGGGCCACCGTCGAGCAACTCGCCCAGGTTTATCTTGATGAACTCAAACAACAGTTCGGCAAGAGTGTGAAGGTGCCCGACGAATTCCGTTGGGAATGGCTCACCATCCCACACCTCTATGCGAGCCCGTTCTATTGCTATGCCTATAGTTTCGGCAATTTGCTGGTACTGGCTCTCTATCGCATGTACAAGGAACAAGGAGCGTCGTTCGTTCCTCAATACTTGGACCTTCTGGCAATGGGAGGCTCACGATCTCCACGGGAGATTCTCGCCACAGTTGGCGTCGATATGACGTCGGAAGCCTTTTGGCAGTCTGGCTTCGATACGATCCGAGACCTCGTGAGTCAGTTGGAGCGCACCCTGTGAACACCGCCTATCGCTCACAAGACTTACACGATAGAAAGAGCCCAAGTCCCGTCGCCCCACTGCGAGCCGCACCCCGCTGTGTCGGCAAAACAAGAATGGAGCTGGTCCTGCCCCCTTAGCCCTCGCAAGGCTCCTTAAACAAGTCCTCTTTCACGCCTACGCGCCGGCTAGCCCACTGATACAACGCCTGCATTTCATGCTCTGTCAACATCCGCCAGTGACCAGCCTTGAGGTCCCCCAGCTCGACCGGTCCGATGGCGAGGCGGATCAGCCGCAACGTCGGATGCCCCACCGCTGCCGTCATGCGCCGCACCTGGCGGTTCATCCCTTCGTAAATCGTAAGGTGAAGCCATGCCGTCGGCACGGTTTTCCGAAACCGAATGGGTACTGGGCGTTCCGGAAGGGCTGGTTCCTCTGTCAATAACCGGACTCGCGCCGGTCTGGTTCGTCGCCCGCTGAGGACAACTCCTCGTTCCAATGTTGCAATGGCCCGATCATCGGGGATTCTCTCAACCTGCACCAAATAGAGCTTCGGCAACTTACAGCGAGGACTCGTAATGCGGTGTGCCAGCGACCCATCTGAGGTCAGAATCAGCAACCCTTCACTGTCTCGATCGAGACGTCCTGCCGCATAAACTCCGGGCAGCGAAATGAAATCCGCCAAGGTCGGTCGTCCCGCCTGGTCAGTAAAACAAGACAACACGCCATAAGGCTTGTTAAAAGCGATCGTTCTGTGAGAACTGCCCACCATACCCTGCACTATTGAGCCAGACCCCACGAGGCAACACGAACCAACGCCAATAAGCACAAATGGGCCACCGCTCGATGGCGTGTTGTCCCCCTATGGGCTTTCCACTCTCCCTCCCACGAGGCTTTGACTTCGGCCTTCAGCATGAGTTGACAGAAGTTTTATATTGTGTCATACTGAGAATGCTTCTCATAATCGAGGTCACTTTTTAATTTTTTAAAAGAGAGCGTGCCCATGTATCTGTGCCTGTGCAAGGGAATCACCGAATCAGATGTTCGGGAAGCTGGGCGAACGGGGTGCGTCACGCCGCACCAACTCAAGGCGAGATTCGGCCTGACGGATGAGGATTGTTGCGGCCGTTGTGCGAAACATATCGGAGAATTCGCCGAGCTGGCCGCTCCACAGGCTCCCGCCCGCTGTCAATCGCCGGCATGAGAACACCCGTCACGCGAGACAACTTTTCCACCACTGTCCTCTTCGCAGACAACAAAAAGAGAGGCGTCGGCCCAGCCGGACAGTGTCCGCCAACCTGGTAACGGAAACCTCCTTCATCGAAGAGCCAGGTCGCACCACGCGGACCGGTGACAAATAGGCAGGCGAACCCGCACGAAACAGTGTCGCGCTCGAGCGCTACGCTTGCAGAAGACCCCTCGTCCTTCTAACGAGGAGACGCCACAAGACGTTTGGCCACCTCCGCGACCCGTTGTCCCAATGCCTTCGCTTCCGCAAGCTCTTTTGTGTCAATGCCGGGGCTGTCACCCTCGGTCGTGGCAGAAGCTCCAAAGGCTCCTCCCCCGCTCACAACGATCATCTGATTGCCCAACATGGCCGCCAGAATCGTGAGCATCGTGAGTTCTTTTCCCCCGGAGACCTGCCCTCCTGTGACAAAAGCCGCACCGACTTTGTCTCTCATCTTAAATTCAGGAAAGACACCGAACTTGAACTGCCAGTTATCGAAAAACGTTTTGACCTCTCCGGCCATATTGGCCCAATAGACCGGCGAGCCAACGACAACAGCATCAGACGAGAACAAATCTTCCGCTGTCACCTGGCCCACACGTTTGAGCACTACTCTGGTCCCTTCAACCGATTTGGCCCCCTCCGCCACCGCTTCGGCCATTCGTTCCGTATGGCCGGACAACGAGTGATAGGCGACCAGCACCTTGACTGGCGAAGACTCCTCAGCCCATGACGAAACCGCCAGTGGCATCCCCATCATGAGAGCCACAATGGCTGTGCAGAGAGTTTTACGGCAATTCATAACAGCCGCCATAAACGGAAGGAGCAAGTGGTGGCCATGATCTTGCGCGAGCTAGTACCGCACCGTCTCCTCCTCCAAATGTTCTTCGACAGAGATCTCAGTCAAGGAGCCCCTATAGGTGCAGCGATGGCAGCGGATTCGCCACTCTTCAATCCACTTCTCTTGGACATAGGACTGACGGCAGGAGGGACAGACAAAGACTCCTTTTTTGTACAACACACGACGCTTGGCTTGCATGACTTCCCCCTAATGCTTCCAACCATGAAAGGATCTTTTTATAAAAAAGATGGCATACCCCTCAGCCCTATTGCAAGAACGGAGCATAGCGCTGTGCGTTCCTTTCTGGGCGGAGATTGCTTGACGCAGTCCGGAGCGGACCGCTAGCATGCTCCTGTGCAAGCCCTTAGTTCCAGACTCATCCTGGCTGCTCTTGGTGCCCTCATTTTGGTGGGGAGGCCGGCCGTCGGATCAGCTGCCGACAGCCGCCTCATTCCCATTAAGACTCCATCGGGTGCCATCATCCAGGCCGAAATTGCCGATACTCCTGTCAAACGCGCTACAGGCCTCATGTACCGCGACCACTTGGACAAGAACCGCGGCATGTTATTTGTCTTCGGCCAACCACAGGCCTGGGGTTTTTGGATGAAAAACACCAGGATCCCTCTCGATATGATTTGGCTCAACGCCCAAAAACGAGTCATCCACATCGAGCGACACGTCCCCATCTGCACGAAAACCGACGATTCCTGCCCCCTGTACAAACCGAATACAGACGACGCCGTCTATGTGCTGGAAATCGCGGCCGACCTCGCCGAGGAATACAAAATCGCAAGGGGATCAACCCTAGAGTTCACAATTCCCTAGCTTGCCGAATCAGCGCGTTCCCTTGGAGAAACGCGCTGCTCTCTTCGCCACACCTTCCCACCCTCTGCTTCGCCGCATGACCTAACCTTTGCATGTCAACGTGCCATCACGATTTCTCCTGCCATGATCGCACCCGTCGCGCGGTAATCACCCCTTCCACCCGCTCGATAGCTCGCAAGACACGCTGGAGATGGGTCGTATCCGTCACCTCGACCACGAAATTCAACTCCGCTTTGCGGTCTTCACGCGTAATGATTTCTGCCCGGCTAATGTTGGCCTGATTTTCAGCAATGGCCGACGACACATTTGCCAGCACACCAGGCTTGTCCTCGGTGATGACGGCCACCTTGACCGGATGTTGAGCTGGCTCGCTGACATCCCACTCTACGTCCACGAGTCGCTCTCGATCATAGTCCAGGGCGCTGAGGTTCGGGCAATCGACGGCATGGATGGTCAGTCCGCGGCCGCGAGTGACATAGCCGATGATTTTATCGCCGGGAACCGGGCTGCAACAGCGAGACAATTGCATCAAGAGATCCCTGGCCCCTTTGACTTGGATACCCTTCCCGACACTTTTGCTTTCTTGAAATTTCGCCGGCGTCAGCGGCTCCGTGGTCACTGGGCCGGTGGACGCCGGAGGAGCCAGATGGCCGACAATCTGGGCCGCCGCAACACGTCCAAACCCCACCGCTGTCGCCAGTTCATCAATGGTCTCATACCCGTGGCGTCTGGCGACTTCGAGTAACTGATCTGACTTGAGCATCTGCGCCGGAGCCAAACCGTGACGGCGCAACTCCGTCTCCAGCAACCGCCGGCCGATCTCCACGCTTCGTTTTTGCTCTTCAAGCTTGATCCAATGTTTGATCTTGGTCTTAGCCCTCGACGTCCGCACAAACTTGAGCCAATCCTTGTGCGGGGTTTGAGTGGGCGATGTCAAAATCTCAATGGTGTCCCCACTTTCTAGTTCATGTCGCAACGGCACAATCTTGCCGTTGATTTTGGCCCCTACGCAGTGATCGCCCACTTCGGTATGAATCGCATAGGCAAAATCGATCGGTGTTGAGCCCTTGGGTAATTCCTTGACATCCCCCTTGGGGGTAAAGACATAGACAACATCGTGAAACAACTCCAATTTGACCGAGTCCATGAACTGCCGGCTGTCCTGCAGATCCTTTTGCCACTCGACAAATTGCCTCAGCCAGCCAAATGTCTTGCTGTCCTTCTCGTCGATTCGTCCCTGTTCTTTGTACTTCCAATGGGCTGCAATGCCGTACTCGGCAATCCGGTGCATCTCCTCGGTCCGAATTTGAAATTCCACGTGTTCGCCCTTGGGACCGACCACCGTCGTATGCAACGATTGATACAGATTCGACTTGGGAATCGCGATGTAATCCTTGAACCGTCCCGGTACCGGCCGCCACAGCGAATGGATCACACCGAGCAGCGCATAACAGTTCATTTTCGAGTCGGTGATGATCCGCAGCGCCGTCAGGTCGTACACCTCCTCGAACGAAATCGACTGTCGCATCATCTTTTGGTAGATGCCATAAAGGTGTTTCGGCCGGCCATACACGGTCCCAGGAAGTCCGTTTTCGGCCATGGCTTTTTTGACCAGCTCGATCACCTCCTGAATGTAGCTCTGACGATCTTCATCTCGTTTCGCCACCCTGACCCGCAACATCTCGTAGACGTCCGGCTTGAGGTGCTTGAGACATAGATCCTCGAGTTCGTTCTTGATCCACCCGATTCCCATCCGATTGGCCAGCGGCGCATAGATCTCCAACGTTTCCTGGGCAATGTCCTGCCGTTTGACCTCGCTTAAATGTTCAAGCGTCCGCATGTTGTGCAGGCGATCGGCCAGCTTGATAATCACGACGCGGACATCATCCGCCATTGAGAGCACCATCTTGCGGAAATTCTCGGCCTGTTTTTCCTCGGAACTCCGGAAGGTGATTTTCCCGATTTTCGTGACCCCTTCGACCAACCGCAGCACGTCTCTGCCGAACAGCCGCTCCAATTCCTCAGCTGTGGCAACCGTATCCTCCAACGTGTCGTGCAACAACCCTGCAGCCACGGTCGTGACGTCGCTTTTTAACTGACTTAACACCCCAGCCACCGCGACAGGATGCTGCACATAGGGTTCTCCGGATCGACGGCGCTGATGCTCGTGAGCTTTGGCAGAAAATTCATAGGCCTTGCGAATCAGGGTAAGATCCGCATCCGGTTGATAGGTCTGGACGGCCGTGATGATCTGGTCGATATCCGTCACGGTTTCGTACACCATAGCTCGCTACTCCATGCCGGCAGGACGCAAATCATGAATCCGCAGTTGAATCCGGTCGTAGCCGTTCCAGCGGGTCAATTCAGGTGTAAACGCCACATCGACGAGATAACCGGGTAAGACACCGTGGGTTTCCAAGGATCTCATCCCAAATCCTATTCCATCAAACGGCGGAGCCCCTGCTTGCCGTAACGTCACCTTCAAATGTTTCTCGCCGACTGTCCGAGCATCGGCAATCGCCAGCCCCCTGCCCGCAAACATTGGCTCCGGGTTGCCGGCTCCAAAAGGATGGAGGGCGCCGATTTCCTGCAGCAATCGATAGGTCACCTCTTCGAGTCGCACTTCGGAATCAAGGTGGAGGGTGGGAACACGCCGAGCAGCCTGCGCCCATCGACTCGCCACTGACGCAAACCGCTCGGCAAACTCCGGCAATCGCCCCTCGTGGACTGTCACCCCCGCCGCATCGGGATGTCCGCCAAACGCCACCAGCAGATCACGGCAAGCTGCCAGTCCCTGGTAGAGATCAAAACCCGGAACGGTCCTGGCCGATCCCTTGCCAAGCCCCCGACTATCAAGCGCAATCACCACGGCTGGACGATGAAACCGCTCGACAAGTCGCGACGCGACGATACCGACAACTCCCACGTGCCATTGTCGAGACGCCACAACAATCGCGGGAGGCACCTTGCCTTGTTCCACCGTCTCGGTCGCCTCCCGTACGATATCGGCTTCTAGCCGTTGGCGAACTCGATTCAATTGATCCAGCTCTTCGGCTAGCCGTTTGGCCTCGGCTTCGGATTCTGTAGTCAACAGCTGCACACCTTTGATCCCCTCGTCCAATCTACCGGCGGCGTTCAATCGGGGAGCCAATTTGTATGCGATCGTATCGACGGTACACAGATTCGGCACACCGGCCACCAGCTTCAATGCCCGAATTCCACATCGCGCGCTGCGCGACAGTTGCGCCAACCCCTCTCGCACGAACACCCGATTCTCATCCCGCAAAGGGACGACGTCGGCAATCGTCGAAAGGGCTACTAAATCCAACAGGGTTTCCGTCAGCACCGCTCCTCTTCCGTAGCGGGCTTCGTATGCACATGCCACCTTATAGGCCAACCCCCCGGAGCAGAGCCCGCAAAAGGGATAGCGGGCATCGGATCGATGGGGATTCATCACTGCCAGGGCCGGTGGCAATTCGCCCTCGCTTTGGTGATGATCCGTCACAATGACATCGAGCCCCAATCGATTCGCCAATGCGATTTCGTGAAATGCAGTCGTCCCACAATCGGATGTAACAAGTAACCGGACTCCCTCTCGCGCCAGCTTTCGAACAGCCTGTTCATTGAGGCCGTATCCTTCCCGAAGACGGTGGGGAATATAGGCACATGCTTTCGCTCCGTGGCCTTGAAAAAATGACAGGTAGATACTGGTCGCCGCCATGCCGTCGACGTCGTAGTCACCGTAAAAACAGATCAGCTCCTGCTCCACGACAGCCCGGTGGAGACGCTCAATCGCTCTATCCATGTCGGGGATCAAAAAGGGATCATGAACGGAGGCAGGAACCATCCACGCCGTGGCCTCCTCGGGTGTTGTCACGCCTCGAGCGAGCAACAGAGCGGCTGTCGCAGAAGAGATCGACAAGGCGCGGGCTAACGTGTCCCGTTGGAGCGGATCGATATTGCGAAAGACCCACCGTTTAGAGCCCATAGGGGTTGTGTTGGTCCCCGGCTGTGACGCCGCGCTTTGCAAGGACCACCGCGTCCTCCCTGTTTTCTGTTGGCAAATGGAACCCCGCGGATCGTAATGACTCCTTGTCCTCTTGTCAAACCGTGATCCGATTTGACCTGGTTCCGCGTTGAGATGGGCGGGATGCCGGACCTGCAACACCAAGCACCGGCATGAAGAGAGGGGAGCTTGCCGGGTGGCAAGACAACCAAAGACAACCACGAAGAGAAACCCTGCTATTCCCCTCCTTTCTGGACGTAGTTTTTTACAAACTCTTCGGCGTTCTTCTCTAGCACGTCATCAATTTCATCGACGAGCCTATCAATATCTTCCTTCAGTTTTTTCCCCGCTTCGATTACCTTGGGATTGGCCTTGACCTCTTCCTTCCCTTGAGGCTCACGCTTCGGCTCCTGTTTGCGCTCTTGCTTTTCCATTCGAGCACCTCCCCCGAGCAATGGTCTTGACTAACACCTCACTTCAGCCTCAATGGTCATTGGAATCACCATACTCCAGGATCAGCACCTCGTCAAGCAGGCCCCTTTCGGATACTTCGGCCAACTCATCAGTCAGTCAGAGGTCCGTGCCCCGAATCATACAGGTGACCCTTTGCCTCACCCGAGGAATCCTCGCTCTTTGTGGAAGAGACTTTGGGGAAGACAACAGTGAAGAAAGAGCCTATTCACCTATCGAACAATCAGGGAAACAATCAGCAGCGCAACTATATTGATCACCTTGATCATCGGGTTGACTGCCGGGCCAGCCGTGTCCTTGTACGGATCGCCCACTGTATCCCCCGTAACGGCGGCCTTATGGGTATCAGTTCCTTTCAATCCCTGTTCCTCGATGTATTTCTTGGCATTGTCCCAAGCGCCCCCGCCACTCGTCATCGAAATTGCTACGAACAATCCCGTGACAATGCTGCCGACTAGGACGCCCCCTAAGGCCTGAGGGCCGAGAATCACTCCTACCAGAATCGGTGACAGGACTGGAATCAAACCCGGCACCATCATCTTTTGAATGGCCGCCTGCGTGACAATGTCCACACACGTACCATACTCTGGCTTGCCAGTGCCTTCCATGATGCCCTTGATCGTCCGAAATTGCCGACGGACCTCCTCCACAACCAACCCGCCGGCCTGCCCCACGGCCTTCATACAGAGGGCCCCAAAAATGTAGGGCAACATGCCGCCGATGAACAGTCCGACCAGCACATTGGGATTAGACAGATCAAACGCGGCCATTGCTGAGTTGTGCGCCGTGACCTCGCGCGCGTATTCGGCGAACAAAACTACAGCCGCTAGCCCCGCGGAGCCGATGGCATAGCCCTTGGTCACGGCCTTGGTCGTGTTCCCGACTGCATCTAGCGGGTCAGTGATATCGCGCACGGCCTTGCCCAGATGCGACATTTCAGCGATGCCGCCCGCGTTGTCGGTAATCGGTCCGAACGCATCGATCGCCACCACAATACCTGCCATTGACAACATGGAGACCGCCGCCACCGCCACGCCGTACAAGCCTCCCCCCTCTGCGCCCCCACAAACCCAGTAGCTGATCAAAATCGCCGCCGCAATCACAACGACCGGCGCCGCCGTCGCGAGCATGCCGACCGCCAGGCCAGCGATGATGTTCGTCGCATGGCCGGTTTCACTGGCCTTGGCAATGTACCTCACCGGTTCGTAACTCTTGGATGTGTAATAGTCCGTGATGAAGACCAATGCCAGGGTCACGATCAACCCCAACAAGGCCGCCACATAGTAGCTGACGCCGCTTACTCCACCAACGCCATCCATAATTTGCGACGTGATCGGGAAGAAGGCCACCGCTGCGATCCCTCCTGCCACAAAGAGCCCCTTATAGAGGGCCGGCATAATTTCGCCGCCAGGACTGACTTTGACGAAGAGAATCCCGATGATGGTGGCGAAGATGGTGACCCCTCCCAATGCCAAGGGATACAAAATCGGTGCGGTGGTTCCTTTAAAGATGGTAAAGGCCAAGACCATCGCCGCCACCGTCGTGACCGCATAGGTCTCAAACAGGTCCGCCGCCATGCCGGCACAGTCGCCGACGTTGTCGCCGACATTGTCGGCAATGACCGCAGGATTCCGTGGATCATCCTCCGGAATACCAGCTTCCACCTTTCCCACAAGATCCGCCCCCACGTCCGCCGCCTTGGTATAGATACCACCACCGACCCGGGCAAACACCGAGATCAAACTACCGCCAAATCCAAGGCTCAGCAAAGCATGGATGGCCTTCTCTTGTCCGGCAATTGATTGCGCAATAGCATAGAAACCGGTGATCGCCAACAGGCCGAGGCCGATCAACAAAAGACCAGTGACGGCCCCCCCTCGAAACGCAACCGTCAAGGCGGCGTTCATGCCCTGATGAGCTGCCTGGGCCGTCCTGACATTGGCCCGAACGGCGATAATCATCCCCACATAGCCGGCAATGGCCGATGCGCCGGCCCCCACCAAAAACCCGACGGCCGTCAACACCCCAAATTTCTCAGACACAGCGCCGGCTGCTGCCAAGATGACGAAAAGGACCGCCGCAACGACTCCGATCGTTTTATATTGCCGGTTCATGTAGGCCCCAGCCCCTTCTTGAATCGCCTTGGCAATCGACTGCATCTTCTCGTTGCCAGCATCTAGCTTAAACACCCACATCGCCAAATACAGGCCATAGCCGATCCCGGCCGCCGCGGCAATCAATGCAAACGTCACAATTGCTGAATCACTCACGGGATTTCCTCCTGGTGGATAAACACGCCTCTTATGTCACACGGCTCCTATGGCTTCAACCCATCGAACGTACATAAGGCGAGTGGGGAAACCGTTGGACCAATGCAGGAGCAGCGAGAGGCTAACCGCCTGAAAAGCGGCGGTATTGTATACGGCCCATGGAGGAGGTGCAAGCCAAAGTTTGATCTTCTCGATCGCCTCCTCTGCTGCAATAATCTTTACTTTTTTCGCCGCGTATGAGGATGGGATCAAGAACAAACCTTGACGCCTGTCTTAACAGGCAACCGTGCATTGGATCAGCACATCATCGCTCACCTGGCATCACATGGAGCGTGGCTCGAAGGTCACAACTTGCCTCGCTCGCCAGATTTACGTCACAGGCCGACTTTGCTATCATGGCATGGCAGCGGGTAAGGGAGGCACCGTGATGGGAGTGGAACCCAACTACATCGTGATCGATGGGCAAACGTTCAGCAAGGTCAAGCTTTCACTAGACAACCACGTGTACAAGAACTGCCAGATCGACGATTGTGACCTGTACTATAGTGGCGGGCAGTATGAACTGCTGGACACCCATATTACCAACTCGCGACTGATCCTGAATCACCCGGCCAAGGGCATCTACAGCGCGCTTCAGATCTTTAAGATGAAGTCGCCCGGCTCCCGCATCATCTTCGAGTAACCCTCCGCAACGGCTTCGTGTCCTACACCTACGACTACAGCCGACAGTCAACAGACGAGGGTCCTGGTCGGCGGTACTGGCGTTTTCTGAAAATGCGACTCACCCGTTGGCTGCGAGCCAAAACCTTCTGTTTCAATGGCAAGGAATACGAGTACTTCTACCACCCTTATAATAAAACCTGGAAGAACGAACGAGGTGTCGAAATCCCGATTTTTCAAGAGATTCTCTCACGTCATCAGGGCAGACGGATTCTCGAAGTCGGCAACGTGCTCTCTCACTATGTCCCAATTCAGCATGACATCGTCGATAAATACGAAGTCAGCCCAGGCGTGATCAATCAGGACATCATCGAGTTCGTCCCTCATGAGAAATACGACCTGGTCGTCAGCATTTCGACGTTGGAGCATGTCGGGTGGGACGAACAGCCGAAAGACCCGCCCAAGCTCCTCCGGGCAATCGAGCACATGCGATCCACCTGCCTCGCCCCCGGCGGCATGCTCGTCGCCAGCCTGCCGATCGGCTACAACCGCTTCTTTGACGACTTGGTGGACAGAGGCCAGAGTCCGTTTACCACGCACCACTTCCTGAGACGGATTTCAACGCGGAATTATTGGGTGGAGGCCGACTGGGACCAAATCCGCGGCGCATCCTACGGACGCTTCGTCGCCCATGCCATCTGTATCGGGATCATGCGGGGATAAAGGAACGACATCCCTTGCTCATGTGACGCACAGGAAGACCATCCCTCGTTTCTGATGGTGGCTGCTTTGGCCCCGGCGAAGTTCCACCGGCTACTTGCCAACTAACACATTTTCCGTTCGCTTGACGATCTCAATCGGTTGGAAGACTGCGTCCTGAGAGCCCTTGGAAGATTCGGCCTCGACCCGTTCAAGGAACGAAGACGGTCCCGTGATAGCCCCATAATTCAGAGCAACTTCGATGTCAAACGTGCGGGTATCTTTCGGTGTTGGAAATGTAAAGGTCTCGATGCGTGTCTCTTCAGGCTTGAGGACCGTGTCAGCCACCACCTTCACCGCTTCAAAATCAAAGACGGTCTTTTCCCCCTTCGCGTCCACATACGTTCTGCCGTACGTCCTGCTGTCCGCAAAGACCGTTTTGAGGTTCTTCCCTTTGACCTCAAGATTTAAAATGACCGTCGCCCATCCGGGGTGGGTGGTCGGCAAATTATGCGGGACCAAACTCTGGACCTTCACTATGACCGTCGTCCTCTCTGCTTCCACCTTCGTCTGGATGTCCAACTTGGCCGCCTCCTGACGCAATGTGCCGATCCGCCCAGGGAAGGTATGATTGGCCACCTTGCGCTTCCTTTCTCCATTGGCGGATTCTCCAACCTGTTCAGGCATGTGACAATGTTGGCATTCCCTTCCTCCCTTCACTCCCTGGCTTTTGTCCCAGTCACCCAGTAAATCATTGGCCTTACCAAGGTTCGCCGCAGACGGTACGGATTGATGGCAGTTGAGACACAGATCCGACTTTTGAAAGATGTCCGCCTCGCGTGACTGGTGAGCAAGGTTCTGCACCGCGTCTTTGTAAGGGCCATACAACACCTTGCTGTCGGTCTCATATTTGGGTTCCGGCGGATGTTTCGTGCGATCCACTTGCTTGATTAAATGGCATTGCGAGCATGCCACTCCATCAAGCGAAGGATCGCCAGACATGGTTTGATCGATAAACAATTGGACATGATCGGGAAACGAACGGATTTGAGGAGCGTGGCAACGAAAACAGAGCCCCTTGTCCTTCCCCGCGGAAGACTTGAGAAACACATCGAGAGAGGCACGGAACGCTGCAGAGTGAATGGATTTTGAGAGGGGAGACAGATCCCATTCCTCAAACACTCGTTCGTGGCACCGTTTGCACTTGCTGGAGTGGGGAAAGGATTTTTCAATGACGGTCTGGGGCTTGAGTTCCTGAGCCACGCCCTGCGATGCCCAGCCGGCAAGCGTCAAACACACGATCACCACCGCTGGGGCCGACGCAACAAATCGCCGATCAGGCCCCCTCTCGCCATTCAACATTTTTGATGACCTCCCCCTCTCTACCCGCTTTATCGCCCTTTCACATGCCGGACCGTTGGAAACCATCACGCCCCTCGCATGCTTTGCCGGATCAGCACAATCCCATGGGTGAGCCAGGTGTGTTACAGGGTCCGCACACGATAGGTCAACAGGCGCGGTTGAGCGTAGTCGTCAATGATGCGGCCAGCTTCCTCCCGCTCCTTGTCGGACCTCAGCGTGGACAAGTACTTTTCTCGCAATCCGGCATCGGGGGTGGGAATCAGCGCGTATGTAAGCACGGCCTCGACAAATGCGGGGGTTGAACCGGCGGGAAGCGTCAACGCAAACGGGACCTTCCTCGTATGGCCTCCCTTGATAAAGGGTTCGGGAATAGGGCCGCGAAGAATCTGGTCGTAGGGAACCCCAAACCGTTTTGATTCTGCAGCCAACGCGTGCCCTTGTCCATCTTTGACCGTCACGGTGAGAAAAAACTGCTTGAGCACCGGATCTCCGTCGGGAAAACTGTGCGGTAGGCTGCCTATTTTCACCAACACTGTTCCATCCAAGACCAATTCTTCTCCTCTTCGTTTCACCTCAATATCGACGCGCGGGGTCCATTCCGCCTGGAGATTGCGATTCTTTAGCATTGTACCAGCCCCAACTACCCCACGAAACCAGTGACGGCCAATGGTGCGGGTAGCGGCTCCCCGCCTGGAGGTCGAGCTGCCGCTCGATGACTCCATATGGCAGTCTTGACAGACCATCCCGCCAAGAATTTCGCCGGACAACTCCTTTTGCGTCACATCCTTGACCTTGTCAAAATGGCACGCCGCGCAGAAAGCCACCTCCCGAAACACCGGCCGCTGGGCTGCCTGATGCACAAGATTTTCTTCCGGGTCGGCAAAAGGCCCATAGAAGACCGGCCCAGGCTTAAGCCGAAATGTGGGAGGAGCCGTCGGCGTCTGATCCACCGTATGAATCAGGTGACA
>JANDJC010000052.1 GCA_024331045.1 Nitrospira sp. | reverse complement strand
CCTCTCTTTCAAGTTTCCTTCGAGAGGCTTGAGACCTCCACCATCACCGTGTAGGCTGGAGTATCAGAACCAGGCGAGTCATCTCGTTCAAAAGGGGGTGCCATGGTTCGATTGTCCAGACCGAGGCTAGCCTTCTTTCTGAGCCTGATGATCGGTATGTCTACCGGTTGCGGAGGCACAACGGATCTTCCTCAACATCTTCCCGCCAACAATACGGTCACGCTCCAGCTGGTGACGGACCGCCTCTCGTTTCCCGTCTTCATGACCTCGCCTCCTGGCGACAATACGAGACTGTTCGTCATCGAAAAAGAAGGGCTCATCCGCATCGTGACCGCGAGCACGGGAGCAATCCTTCCCATCCCATTCCTTGACCTACGCCGTCAGATTTCTACAAGCGGGGAACAGGGATTGCTGGGATTGGCCTTTGATCCAGGCTACTCAACCAATGGCAATCTATATATTTTTTATACGAACCCGTCCGGCAACCTGATCATCGCTCGGCTCCAACGAAGGGCAGGAGATCCGAACCTCGCCAACCCAGCATCCCTGACAATTTTGCAGACCATTGAGCATACCACCCACACCAATCACAACGGAGGCATGTTGGCCTTTGGTCCGGACCGTTGTCTGTATGCCGGGACCGGCGACGGGGGCGGGAGCGGCGATCCCGACAATAATGGGCAGCGACTCACCACCAAGCTTGGCAAACTGCTGCGGCTCGATCCCCGGACGGGAGGCGCTTGCACCAACGAAGGAGTGAACCCTTTTGTTCTTTCAGAAGGAATGCCGGAAATCTGGAGCCTTGGTCTCCGCAATCCCTGGAGATTTTCGTTCGATCGAGCCACCGGCGATCTCTACATCGCCGACGTGGGACAGAACCGTCGTGAAGAAATCAACGTGTCCCCGGCTCCCTTGGCCGGGCGACAGGCGAACTATGGTTGGCGAGTCATGGAAGGATTGCTCTGTTTTAACCCTCTTGTCAATTGCGATCAGAGCGGCCTCACCCTGCCGGTGCTCGACTACCCCCACACGGACGGCGCCTGCTCCGTCATCGGCGGCTACGTCTATCGAGGGGCGGCGATGCCTGCATTGTGGGGAACCTATTTCTATGCGGATTATTGCGCCGGCTTTGTGCGGAGTTTTCGCTTCGTGAATAATCAGGTGACGAACCAGGCGGACTGGCCTCTGTTACACCGAAACGGCATCACGAGTTTTGGAGAGGATGCCCAGGGAGAACTGTATCTCATGACTCAAGGAGGGAGCCTCTACAAACTGGTTCCCAACTGACGCGAATTTCTCTTCTTTCTCATCAGCCACCGTTGCCTCCTATCAAACGCGGTGGAGCAGGACAGAGCCCTCCTCACCGTCGGCTCTTACTTCCCGTTACCGTGGCTCCTCGCCGCCTCTAGGTCTGACGAGCGGAACGAACCTGACGAGCGTGAGCGTCTTTCGTTCATAGCCGTTCTCCGTTCGGCGGTAGAGCTCCAGCCGCTGCAGGTCCTTGCCGACGGGAATGATGAGTCGGCCACCGATCGCCAATTGATCGAGCAGAGGCTGCGGCACCGTTTCTGGCGCGGCGGTGACGATGATGGCATCAAACGGCGCTTCCTCCGGCCACCCTTCATGGCCGTCCCCGACTCGCACTCGCACATTCGTATACCCAAGCTCCGCCAGGGTCCGTTCCGCTTGACGAGCAAGGGGCTCTAACAGTTCGACGGAAAAAACCCGATCGACCAGCTCGGCCAACACGGCCGCTTGATAGCCAGATCCGGTGCCGATCTCCAGCACCTTATCCGTTCTTTTGAGGCGCAGATGTTCCGTCATCTCAGCCACCAGCGAAGGTTGCGAGATGGTCTGGCCATAGCCGATCGGCAGGGGACTATCGAGATAGGCGGAATCGGCATAGGACGGGGGCACGAACCGATGGCGGGGGACTTTTCTCATGGCGGCAATCACGGCCGGATCGCGAACGCCGTGCGGGATAATATCTTGGTCTACCAGTCGGTTTCGCTCCCCTTGACGGTTGGGATCCATAGAGAGGGAGTCGGTTTCACTCCTGTTACAGGACAGGCTCCCCAGCGAACAACAGGCGAGAAGAATGACCGCTCCCACTCGCTGGAGCCTTGTATCAGTTGCAGGTTTCTTATTTCTTCGCCAAGACGATCCCGCCAGAGCAATCCCTCCCCTTGCCCTGATCCAAGAGCCCCCAGCCTGTCCATCCCCTAAAAAAGCACCAGGGGAAACTGCCACCGCCAAGAGGGTTCACGAAACGACGCCCTCTCACTCCAGCACAAACGTGACCTTCAGATCAACCCGATACAAGGCTACCTTCCCGTTTTCGACGATCACGTGCTGCTCCTTCACCCAGGCCGACTTGATGTTGCGGACCGTCTTCGAGGCGCGGTTGATCCCTTCCACAGTCGCGTCTTCGAAACTCTTGGGCGACTCGGAACTGATTTCGATGATCTTGGCAACGGATAGAAAAGCCCCCTTTCTGTTCTCGCTCACAGGCGCCGCAATAACGATTGACTTTCCCCGACATGGCCCGCCGCCGTCTCCTTCAAGAAAAGAAGCGGGCCCCTCCTTTCCCACCGAGCAAAGTTGAGGCCTGACCAATTTCGGCGCCACGTTGGAAAGGTTCCCCATTTATCGCGCGGTTCTTCATTCGCGGCTTATCGGAGTCGAAAATTCTGGAGAACTCTGCGTCAGGCCTATTCTTCAATCTGTGGCGAGCAGGGCACAGGATTCTCGTCTGTTCCCCTCAGTGCGGCTGCGTCATACGTCCAAGAAAGGGGGCACTCTGAGCGCAATAAACAGCATAGTCCGTACACAAGAGACACCGCTTGTTTGGAACCAAATCAAAGAAGGGAGGCGCCTCATCTGTTTCTTGGAACCAGCTACACGGCCAGCATAAACACTCTGCTTTTTGACTCCTCCATTCTCTTTCCTGTCATGATCCCCTTATAATAGCAAGGCATGACCGCACGACCCCCTCTTCTCATCATCGGCGCAGGGCTGGCCGGGTTGGCCTGCGCGCGTCGGCTGACCCAAGCCGGTGTTACCTGCACGGTGTTGGAAGCCTCGGATGGAGTGGGTGGGCGAGCCAGGACCGATCGAGTTGACGGGTTCCTCCTCGATCGTGGATTTCAGGTGTTGCTCACCGGCTATCCCGAAGCCGGCCGGATATTGGACTATGTCTCGCTCGATCTGAAACCGTTTCACCCTGGCGCCCTTGTTCATTACGACGGCCGGTTTCATCTCGTGAGTGACCCCCTTCGGCGGCCCCAGGACCTGCTCACAGCTCTCTTCAGTCCCATTGGTTCGCTCGCGGATAAACGGCTGGCGCTGCGCCTCCGGCGGGATGCCTTGCAGCAACGTCTTTGCGCCCTCGCAGGGGGAGCGGCCCGTCCAAGCGGCGAAGTCTTACGGGACTACGGGTTTTCCGACGCCATGGTGACACGTTTCTTCAAGCCATTCCTAGGCGGGGTGTTTTTGGAGCCGACCTTGTCCACGCCCTGTTGGATCTTCGAGCACGTCTGGGCTGCCTTTTCACGTGGAGACGTCGCCCTTCCCAACAATGGCATGGGCGCCATCGCGCAACAACTGGCAGCCTCCTTGCCGGAGGGGACGGTTCGGCTGAACCAACCGGTCAAGGCGATTGAGGGCTCGACGGTCCTCCTTGACTCAGGCGAACGGCTGGAGGGAGCCGCCGTGGTGATCGCGACAGACAGTGACACCGCGCTCCGGTTGCGCGGCGAGCCGTCACGTGAAGGAACCGGGCGAGTCTCCACGACTCTCTACTTCGATGCGCCGGAGCCGCCTCGGCGGGAACCCTGGTTGATGCTAAACGGCGAGGAGGGGCTGGTCCGCACCGTCTGCGTGCTGAGCGAGGCCGCACCCTCCTATGCCCCGAACGGAAGAGCCTTGATTGCGATCACGGTCAATGGTCACGGCCATGGGCAGGATGATCTCTCCGAGAAGGTCCGCGCCGGTTTGGAGTCGTGGTTCGGTCCACAGGTCAACCAGTGGCGTCATCTCAGAACCGACTGCATCCGCCACGCCTTGCCCCCTCTTGATCTGTTGCCTTCTGCCCCGGAGACGACGTCGCCGCGTCTCGCGCATGGCCTCTACCAATGCGGTGATTACTGCGAGAGTGGCACATTGGACGGAGCGTTGGTCTCAGGCCGCAGAGCGGCCGAAGCGGTCTTGGCCGATGTCGCTCTCTCGTGAGGATCTCTTAACCGCCTTCGCCCATGTTCAAGGAGACTTGAGCAACTGAGTCCACTCCGGCCAGATATGCCGCCATGATGCCCGAGAGCACGATCCCGTCAAAGGTGCCGGCGCCGCCGATGCTGGCAATACCGGTGGCAATCTTTTCAATGTCCCGAAGGTGCAGCAGATCCGCCCCGATGAGCGGACCGAGCACCCCGGCGACAAACGCGACGGGCGGCGCGTGATCCGGAACGAGGAGCAAAGCACTCACGGAGGCCACGACGGCGGGAAAGAGGCCGGGCATCGTGATCCCGACTCCCTGAACCGGTTTCGCCATCCAGTAACAGACCATCGTATTGATCAGGACCGCGAACAGCAGGCCGACAAGTGCCTGTTGGCCCGTCATTACCAGATGCACGGTTTCATAGATGGCCAGCGCGGTCGGAATGACACAGCCACCGACATTGACGGCGATGACCGTCTCGCGGCGAACGCGCTGGAACGCCGGCCACAGCCCTCCGAGCCCGAAAATGGCGAAGGGATCCACCGGTACCGCCTCGATCCGCGCAATCCGCTTGACGGGAATGTTGATCAGACTCCCGATGAAAATCCCAATAACCAAGAGCAACGCGGTGTGCGGTTCCAGCTTGAGCTTGATCAACGCCGCGGTGAAGAGATGACCGAAAAAGAGCGGGAGCAGCACCAACAGGACGAAGAAGAACAGGAGCGGAAGCCAACCCATTTTCATCAGAATGCCCCTTTGAGGCTCTCTTCACTCACGACCTGATCGCCCCCGCTCTTCGTCCTCAAGCGGCTCGCCTCTCAACCCTCCCAAGACTTCCTCCCTGTCACCTGGCCGAAATACTGGCCACGCGCAGCACTCCCCAGAAGGCCAGTGGTCCGCTCACCAGTGGTTCTCTCAGCCAACATGACGAGTCTGGTACGCCCCACTATACCGCAACAAGGAGAAGCCGGCGACATGGAACTTTTGTGGGGCAAATGAGCCTAGCCGGCTTTGCGAGCCGGCTTTGGTTGTGGGGCGGAGCGGACAATCTCTCGCTTGAGCACGTTTTGACAATTCGATCGCCGCACTCGTCCCCTTATGCTACACACAAAGGGTAAAGCCCTTTCCGCCAAGATTCGCACGATCCGATAGGCTGGTTCCGATAGGCCGATTGCAAAGGAACACGGTGCTTACCATGAACAGGAATGTGCCCTACGGTTGGCTGTGTCGGCTATTGCTACTGCCCTTGTCTGTCCTCCTAGGCTGCGGAAACAGTGCACCACCCCTTGAACCATTGCGGGACGCAACGCTCACGCCGGGGGTAGGCCTCGGAACCCTCGAGCTCGGCAAGACCACCTTGCGCGAGGTTCTGCCCTCCATGGGGCGGGGAACGCCGATACTCGTCGTTTCCGATGAAACCGCGATCGAGCTCGATTACGTCAATCGGCAACTGGCCCTTCTGTTTCCGCTTACTCGTCTTTGTATGGACAACATGAAAGACATGGCCTTACGACAGATCGTACCGAACCTCGAAGCATGGGTGAACTCCCATCCCTCCTGCGGGGATATCACGCTCACCTCCCTAGCGGTGGCGACCAGCGAGGGGTTCGGATCCACGTGGTTTAGGGGCAAGACCAACAAAGGCATCGGTCTCGGACAGTCACTGAAAGAGGTCATCGCGGCCTATGGGCCGCCCGACGATGCCCACGGCCGTCTGCTGGCCGGACTTGGGCCTTTGACCGATATCGGCTTGTGGGAATACCCCAGCGGCATCCAGTTTTATTTTTCTCCGGAAAAGACGAACAAGCTCGAAGAGGCCACCATCGTGCGCATGACCATCTTTCGTCCGGAGCCCAAGCGTGAGTCGTAGCGCTCCAGTTGCGTAGATTTCCTCCGTCTTCACAGACGGAGAGCTTCGCCTGGATGAGAAGCTGGTGCGAACAGGCTGCGGATCTCCACAGCCGAGGAATTGAAAAACCATGAGAGCCTTGCCGCCCGAAGCCGTGTTGCAGTGACTTGAAGAGGCTGGGAAGCTGATCTGGGCAGCGAAGCGCCGCCGATGGGAAGACCGGCAGCAACGTATGACTCGATGTGATCCCGCGTGTACTTACGGAAAATTCTTTGGTTTTACCCCCGCTGGCGGGGGGTATGCCAGCGTTCGATGGAGTCCACGATAGCCGCTCTGGCCTCGGCTCTCGGCCGATACTGCCGCTGATTGACCCGCTCACGCTTGAGCACCCCAAAGAAGCTTTCGGCGGCCACATTGTCGGCACAACTGCCCACCGCCCTCATGCGCGGTAATGCGGCATCGTTGGATCATCCGAAACTTCTCGTCGACGCTTTCGCGAAGAACGCTGCCGCCTCGCGCAAAAAATCCCGCTCCTTGGTGACTCAAGCCAGCTCCCGCCGCAACTGGCTCAGCTCTTCATCCCGCGAGCACCCATGGCCCGCAAAGGCCTGCTGAGGCTGACAGCGCAATTCACGCCGCCACCGCCCCAACACATTGGCTCCGATGCTCAGGTCGGCAGCGATCTGACTTACCGTCACCCCCGGCGCGTCGAGCATGGCCACCGCTTCTCACTTGTCCTCGGCTGAAAGCTTCCGTCGTGTTCCCATGACACCCCTCCTGGCCCATTATGGGCCTTATGTGAGGTGTCCGTAAATATGACACCGCCTGTTTCCACCCCGGCAAGCTGTTGAGAAGTATTTGAAAGGTGTGCTCGCATGGAGGGGTTTGGAGATTCCTCGCACACATGATTTGGAGGAGCTTCAGCGTTTGTGCATCCAGCTTGAACCGTGGCCGGAGCTTGCAGCCTGCAACCTCGCGGATCTTACCGCATATGCGGTTGAACTTCGGTACGAGGCGGAATTCCGGCCTCCACAGCCCACAGCCGCTGATGTCGTCAAGTTGGTGGAACACGTGCGTGCACGCGTGCTCGGTCGCATGCCACCGGACACTCGGCCTTAAATAAGGCTCTCAGTCGGCCGACGACCTCAACCATCGGTATCAGCACTTGCATTGAGCCGGAACCCGGCTCCGGCGATCGTGAGCCGCTGATCGTCGATCCTGACCCGCGCGCCAAGCAAGACGTCCGCCAGCCACGCCCCCGTCAGCACATGGTCGGTGACGGTCGGTATGATGAATCGGCTTTCGCCCTCCGCGAGCGCCGCAAAGGGAAGGAGCTGATCCGTCGCAAACCGGTCCAGCGTCGCCCCAGAGCCGATCTCGTGGAGCCATGGCTTCGCATGGACCTTTTCTACCGAAGAAGCCCTCTCACGATCAGCTCGATCGCCTGTTCCGGCGCGAGCCCTCGCGCCATCAACGTCTCCAATTCTTTCTTGTCCACGCTGCCGATGGCTGCCTCGTGGGTCACCTTGGCGTCGGGATGGCACACGCGCACAATGGGAATGGCACTCGCCCACGCTTGTCCCTGGACGATTTCCAGGCAATCGACGTGGCCTCGGGCGCCGCGCTCATGGGCCTCGGTGATGCCGGTGATCTCCGCCCGCGCCTCGTCCGCCAAGACGACACGGGTCTTGATCAAGCCTCGCGACCGCACTCCCCTGAGCACAACCGCTTCCTTGACGGCAATCCGATCGGTTCCATGACCGAACAGTTTAGCGGTCAATTCGGCAATACCGTCTTCCTCGACTTCGACGGCGTAATCAATCGCGAGTTCGCCCACTGATCCGGAGAGCAAGGAAAAATCAGACCGATACCGCGCGCCTTTTCCCACCGTGATCGACGCCTGGGGAACCACCTGCATGCCCCCATGCGGGCCGTGGTAATGGCCTTCGCTATAGGTCAATGACGCCCCAGGCCCAAGGTGGACCGTCGCTCGCATCCGATGCTGCGCCGCTCGCGCGACGGGGAACAGACAATGGGAGAGGACGGAGGCGGACGCCTGCTCTTCCACAACCAGATCGAGATGGATGTTCTGCAGGCCGGTCGGATGGGCTAGGCCGAAGCAGAGGTGAACCGGCTGTGCGAGCTGGACTCCGGCGCGCACGATCATCGTGCCGACGATCGCGTCGGGGGTTTCTTTCAGGTCCAGATCGAGGCCGGGAACGGATCGGCGGCTGACAATCCGGTGTCCCAGCCCGACGAGATGCGCCACCCGTTCGTCGTCGAGCACCTCCGGTTCAGCGCCGACCATCGGCAACAGGCGAATCAATGTGTCACGTTCGGTCATAACCGCAGGCCTCCCCATCACACCGAACACAAGTCCGTCCTCGGAATCGTTCGATCACAAGGGACGGACTGCCGGTACATACGATATGCCCGTTACAGAGTTGCGACGCCGCATCTGCGATGGTCGCGACTTCTTCCTGGTGCGTGATCAGCAACACGGCACTCCCCTGGGCTTTGAGCGCGCGGATGACTTCGATGATCTGATGAATCGAGAGCATGTCGATTCCCGCGGCTGGCTCATCCAAGATCGCCAACTTGGGCTTCATTGCCAGCACGGAGGCCAATTCGATTCGATGCCGCTCCCCACCGCTTAAGGTCTTGTCCACCAACCGATCCACATAGCGATCGGGGTCCAGCCCCACCAGCTTCAGGAGCCATTCAGGATCACCACCGGCATGACCCAGCGTCAGATACTCCCGCACGGTGATCCCTTCGAACCGAGCCGGCTCTTGCCAGGCCAAGGTCAACCCGAGTTTTGCCCGTTCATGGATCGGAAGCGTGAGAAGATCTATCCCGGCGAAGATTACCGTGCCGCCTGTCGGCCTATAGCCCTCGCATCCCATCAACAGATAAGCCAACGTGGTCTTGCCGGAGCCGTTGGCGCCAAGCAGGGCGTGGATTTCACACGGCTCAATCGCGAGATTGAGCCGGTCGAGAATGGTCCGACCTTCCACCGCGAAGGTGAGGTTGTGGATGCGTAAAAGAGGAGATGCCATGACTGCTTTTCACCGAAACCGGCTCCTGCGTATGACGCTGCATCCGACATGCCGGCGGACCAGCCTTCCGCGCGGACTCATTCATTCGGCAGGTCGATGCAACAGGTCCATGGGTTGGGAAAGGGGTTGTGGGAGACACAAACCGTGGCATTCTGCGGCAATCGGATCCAGTCTGGTTGAGGCGAGAGTCCTCATTGCCGCTTCTCCGATAACCCTCCTTCCTGCTGGATGAGCGGCGTAACGTCCCAATTCATCAACCGCTTCGTAGGACAATGATTCCGGCATCGTCGTTGCTGAGGGAAAAGTTGTGAGGAATCCCTTGCTCTCTGACTCTGACAGACCGGTGGGGCAATATGTGCACCAGTTGGATCGAGCAAACGGGGCGCAAGCCGTTCTTTGTGAGCATGGAGCCCCTTTGCTGACCGCGAGAGACAAAAACCATTTCTTCACCCTTTCACGAAGGAGGAGTCGCTATGGCCAAGACAGAAGACAAGGCGCTCGTGACCAAGAAACCCCGTGAGCTTACCTCGCGGGTGGAAGACCTCGAACAGTGGATGGACCGGTTCATGGATGACTTGTGGCGTCGTCCACTGCCCAGTCTGTTTGGATGGGATCGATGGCTCTCTCATCGACCCTTCGCGTGGCGCATGCCGGCGATCGATGTGTACGAGGAGAAAGACACGGTCGTGGTCAAGGCTGAACTACCGGGGATGAGCAAAGATGACATCGAGGTCACACTGACCGGCGACACTTTAACGATCAAAGGCGAGAAAAAAGAGGATCACGAAATGAAAGAAGCCGACTACTACCGCCGCGAGCGATCATATGGCTCGTTTGCGCGAACCGTCGAACTGCCCTGCGAGGTCAAGCAGGATGAGATCAAGGCATCGTTCAAGGACGGCGTGCTCGACATTCGTTTGCCCAAGACCGAAGAGGCCAAGAAAAAATCCGTCTCGGTCAAGATCGAATGGCCCCCGCTTATCCGGAACCCAATGGGAACCTCAAAGTACACTCGATTGCCCCTCACCCTGTGCCTGCTGGCGGGAGGGCTGCTCGGCCTCACGGCCTGCCATCCGCCGATACCCAGGACAGATGGCCGGATCGTGCCATTGACCGGAGCAGCCTCCCCTCTATTCTCACCCCTTCTCACCCCTCAACCCCATCACCCTGGACAGCGTGCCCCAGTCCAACTGGTCGTCCCAGTCATCTTTTCATCAGAGGCCCACTTGGCGCGGTACCCGCCATCGGTAAATAATCCAAGAACCGATTTCTCCAATCCATAGTCCGATGACGACCAAAGCCGGTCCCTCCCACATAACAACTCTATATCCCAAAAGAGTGGTGCCTTTCCTCTCCGCAACATTGCCCTCTTCTCCTCTCTTATGGCATTATTGGCGGTCTTGGAGGCACATGGGGTCTTTGTTGGAATACGTCGGGTGCGTGCACATTTTCCTCGGGCCCTATCGAGGAAATCCCATCGCTCTTTATCTGAAGCGCACGGAATCAGGATGCCAAATCGGGCCCAAAGTCTACCCCTGGAACGACATCGTGGGAGTCGGCGAGACGCCCAATAAGGCCGCCGCGGATTTTGAGGAGAAATGGAAAGCCCGAGGATTAACGCCTGACATGTACTCCGGCCCATCATGGGAGGGAGGCATCAAGCCGGAACGACCGGCGCCGCCCAAACCGGCCGCTCCACCAAAACCCGCAGCGCCGGCGGCAGGATCGGCACCGGCCAGCCCACCTCCTGCTTCCCCTGCTCCGACATCGCCCGACCGAGCCTCCAGCGCACCAGTGGCTGGAAATCACTCTTCACCAGCAGCTCCTGCTCCTCCCCAACCGCAAGTGACAGCCGCCACTTCGTCCGCCGGCGCCCAATCTTCCGCCGCCCAACCAGCCGTCTCCGCCGCTCACGCTGACGTTGCCAATCCCCAGCCATCAGGTTCGTGAAGCCTCTTCTCGACCTTCTTCTAAAACGCATCTTGTGCCTTTGCAAAGCAAAGATCAGCCCCGCTTTCGCAAGGTTCGTCGTTCGTCATGCCACCGTCCTCTCCCAACGGCACCGGTCGTTCATCGTTGAACGTCATCCCTGAATTGGTGATTCCGGTAAGCCGCTAGGGTGGGAGCCAGACAGGTCTTCAGTTCTAATCGTTTGGGTTTGCCGGTTGAAGTGTAGGGGACTTCATGGCCGAAGAGGATCACCTTGGGGCACCGGGCAAAGGGCAGGCGGCTCCGGCAATGGGCCCGCACGTCGGCCTCGGTGACCGATCCGGCCCCTGCTCGCAGAACGACATAGGCGGCGATCTCCTCGCCATAGTAGCGGTGTTCGAACGGCACCGCCATGGCGAACTGCACCGCCGGGTGGCTCCTCAAGACCCCGTCGATCTCTAGGGGCGAGATGTTTACGCCCCCGCGGATGATCAGCTCTTTTAATCGGCCGGAGATGAAGAAGAACGGCCGACCCTGCTCATCTCGTTCGTAGAAGCCCTCGTCGCCGGAACGGAACCAGCCCCATTGGAAGGCCGTTTCGTTCGCGTCGTCCCGCTTGAAGTAGCCAGCGCAGACGGTCCAGCCACGGATACAGATTTCTCCCCTCGCCCCGGGCGGCAGCAGTTCACCCTTCCCGTCGAGAATGGCCATGTCGTTGTGCGGAAGCGGCAGGCCGATGGAGGGAAACTCATAGTCTCTCAACCAGTGGCGATGTTCGGCGGGATCAAGATCGTTCGGCAAGAAACAGGCATAACAGGTCGTCTCCGACAAGCCGTAGCCGTGTCTGATGGGAAACCGGAACCGGTCTTCAAACCGCCGGGCCGTCTCCGTGAGCAACGGCCCGGCGCCGCAGATCACTCCGCCGAACCGATCCAACCGATAGGGCGAGAGGTCTTCATCGGCGTCGAGCAGAAATTCCAGCACCGTCGGGACGACGCTGACGCAGGTGACCTGTTCCTCGTGCACCCGTTTCCAAAACAGACCGCTCTTGAACTTGCGATTCAGCACCACACTGCCGCCGCAATAGAACGGCGTCACCAGCGTCACGACGATGCCGTTCACATGATGGATCGGCAGCACGCACATCAACCGATCCTCTCGCCCGAACCGGTGCCATCCGGCGATCGCATCCGCATCCGTCAAGAGATTCGCGACGGTCAGCACGACTCCCTTTGGCTGACCGGTGGTGCCGGACGTATAGACGATGAGGGCCTCGTCCTCCAGCGAGGGGGCAGGAGCCGGAGTCGAGCCGCCGAGCGAGCGAGCCGGTTTTATCCCGCGAGCCGTCTGTTTCCGGTGCTCGACGACCCCATCCTCGTCCATGACAACCACATGCCGGAGCGAAGGTACGTCATCCAGGAAGTCCATCGCCTCGTCGAGGTGCGTCTCCCAGCAACAGACGGCCGATGCTTCCGCATGTTCGATGATGAACCGTTTCTTCTCCGCCGGCTCGTCGAGATTGATCGGCACGACCGTGATCCCGGAGACCCAGGCGGCAAAAGAGAGGACGACGGTCTGGTCGTGATTAAAGAGCATCGTCGCCAACCGGTCGCCGCGCTCAAGACCAACCCGCTCTCGCAGATAGGAGGCCATCTCCCGGACAGCAACGCCGAATGTTCCATAGGTCCAGGCCCGGCGCCGGTCCTCGTCGCAATAGATCAGAAACGTTCGGTCGCTCAATCCGCGATCGGTCACTCGGGACGTGAAAAACTCCCCAAAGGACGACCAGGGGAACATCGGCCGTTCCCCCTCCATCCTTCTGGCCTGCGCGATCCGTTCAGCGACGGTCGTCAAGAGCGACATAGGCCTCCGGCGCCGGTCCCTTATAAAGGGCCCTCGGCCTGATCAATCGATTCTGCTCCTGCTGTTCGATCACATGGGCACACCAGCCGGCGATGCGGGAACAGACGAACAGCGGCGTATAGAGCGCCCGTGGAATGCCCATCAGCACATAGGCCACCGCCGTATAGAAATCGAGATTGGGATAGAGCCCCTTCTCCCGCCTCATCACGTGATCGACGGCGAGCGCGATGTCGTACCAGCGCCGGTCGCCGCACAGATCGCTCAACCGCGCCGCCTCGCGCTGAATGATGTCCGAACGGACATCCCCGTGCTTGAGCACCCGGTGACCGAATCCCATGATCCGCTTCTTCTCGGCCAGGGCCTCCTTGACCCAAGCCTCGGCCCGATCGGGGCTTCCGATGGAGACGAACATCTCCGCCACCGCCTCGTTGGCTCCGCCATGGAGCGGCCCCTTCAACGTGCCGATTGCGGCGGTCACGGCGGAGTAGAGGTCCGTCAGGGTCGAGGCGGTGACACGGGCCGAAAAGGTCGAGGCATTGAATTCATGTTCCGCATAGAGAATCAGCGAAACGTCCAGCACCCTGGCCATCGCCCTCGCCCTCTCATCCTCGTCCGCCTTCAAGCCCGTCAGGTACAACAGCAAATTCTCCGCGAAGCTCAGATGCGGTTGTCGTGGCACCAACTCAGCGCCCATCGCCAAGCGATGGGCCGTGGCAATGACCAGCGGGATCTGCGCCAACAGCCTGATCGACATCCGAAGGGTTGCCTCGCGGGAACGGTGACGACTGTCCGGATCGAGCAGCCCCAGCCACGACACGGCGGTTCGCAACATGTCCATCGGATGAGCATCAGAAGGGAGCGTCGCGAGAAATGCCACGATGCGATCCGGCAGCACGGATCGCGCGGCAAGGTCGGCGGAAAAGTCCGTGAGTTCTTTTCTCGTCGGCAGTTTGCCGAACAGGAGCAGGTAGGCCACTTCCTCGAACATCGCCTGTTCCGCCAGGTCGCCGACCGCATAGCCTCGGTACCGCAGTCCCGCTCCCCCTTCATCGACATGACAGATGGCCGTCTCGCCGGCCGGCACCCCTTCGAGGCCGGGGCTATAGTGTTGCGTGACAGACTCAACGATCGGCATGGCCCTCCTCCTTGGCTTCACAGAGCCGGCTCCGCCGTTCATAGTCCTCATACCGCAGCAGGTCATAGAGTTCATGCCTGGTCTGCATCCGTTCCAACAGGTGTCGCTGAGAGCCCAGGCGTTTTACTTCCGCCAGCAATAGTTCGACGGCCTTGGCCGCCACCCGCAGGGCCGTCACAGGGAACAGCACCAAGCGGTAGCCGAGCGATTCGAACTCCGCCACACTCAAATACGGCGTCTTGCCGAACTCGGTCATGTTGGCGAGCAATGGAACCTTGGGTACCGTGCCCCTTTCGCCGGCGAGGCCCTCGGCAAATAGGCGGAACTCTTCAGCGGACTCCAGCGCCTCTGGAAAGATCACATCGGCCCCCGCCTCGACGTAGGACCTGGCCCGTTTGACGGCTCCCTCCAGCCCCTCGACCGCCCGCGCGTCCGTTCGTGCGACGATCACCAACGTTGGATCGCGCCGGGCCTCACAGGCCGCGCGGATCTTGCTGGTCATCTCGTCGAGAGAGACCAGCCGTTTGCCAGGCAGGTGTCCGCACTTTTTGGGCAGGTCTTGGTCCTCAATCTGGATCCCCGCCAGCCCCGCCCGTTCACATTCCTCCACCGTGCGCATCACGGCCAGCGGAGGACCGAACCCCGTGTCCACATCCACAATCGCGGGGATCGACACGACCCGGGCGATTGCCGCCGCGTCGGCCACCACCTCCGCCATGGACAGGAGGCCAAGGTCCGGAAGCCCCCTGGCCGCCGACAGGCCAGCCCCCGACACATAGAGGGCCTGGAACCCCGCCCGCTCGATTTGCAACGCCGTGAGCGCGTTGAACGCGCCGGGCAGCACGACGGTCCCTCGGTCGATCGCCTCCCGAAGCTTCGCACCCGGACTCCGGCTTTCACCCCTTGTCATGCGTTTCCTTCCTGAGATCTGTCCCTCGTGATCCTCATCGCCCCGCACCATCCCTCTCACCGTCGATGGACTCGCAAGAACGGCATCACGTCGTTAATCTCCGCCAACCGCTCAAGCCCCCAGACCGCTTCGATCACCCGCTCAACCTGGGATGGGCGCATTTTCCCCGCTGTTAACCGACGGAATTTCTGCTCAATCTCACGGTCCGACATCGGCCGTTGGGGATGGCCAAGGGGATGGTCCACCTGCCGGCAATAGACCTTCCCTCCTTTCGTCTTCACCGTGATCCGCGACGGCATCGCGTGGGGATAGAGACCGGCAAATTCGGAAACTGGCACGACCCGGACCTTTTGCATCAATTCATGGACGGCGGGCTCGCTCAGCCGTTTGGGAGTAAACGATCGCAACGTGACCTTGCCATCCAACAGCGCCACCGCCACACAGTAGGGGAAACTGTGATCGGCCGTCTCCCTGGTGGCAGGCCGCCACTTCTCTGGATCACGCCCGATGATTTCGATCGCTACGTCGTAACTGCCGATTTCAATGTCCCCAATCTCGGCGAGCGCTTCGTGACCTTCTGCCGCCACGAGTTCCGATCGCACGGCCACCGCCGCCTCGACCGCCGTTTGCGCGTGATACTCCACCGGCGCCGGTTTGATGTACGTCTCAAGAATTTTGAACGGTGCTCCATCGCCGTTCGACGTGGTCTCTCCTGCCATCATCGGCAATTCAAAGACCCCTGAGACTAACGACATGAAGCCCTTTTCACCTTCAAAAATCGGAGCGGGACCGGTCATTCCCTGCCTCGCCAACAACGCGGCGAACACGCCGTTGCGCGCCGCGTTGGCGAACGCACAGGCCTTCCACATCGAGATCGCCCCCACCCTCGTCTGCCGCAAGGCAATGTTGGCCACTCCGGCTAGGTTCACGGCCTGTTCCGTCTGGGCCAGCGAAAGACCCATGACGTGTGCGGCGCCCAGCGCCGACGAAAAGGGCCCGTAGGTCACATGATCCCAACCGCGTGGCCGGAGCGCCGCCGCGTCACAGAGGCGGCAATGGACTTCGTAAGCCAGGGCGATCGCCGCGATCACCCGCTCGCCCGACGCGCGCACGACCTCGCCGGCGGCGAGCACCGCCGCGATGTTGTCCGACGGATGGGCCGGCTCTTTAGAAAGATACGTATCGTTGAAGTCGAAATACCGGACGAGTGAGCCGTTCGCGAAGGTGGCAAGGTCGGGCGACGTCTTGTGCTCCGTTCCCCAGATGGTCGCCCCACCTGGCGCCATGACGGACCGGGCCACTTCTCGCGCGATCCGGCAGGGTGGAGCCTGCCAGGCCCCGATGGCGCAGGCCAGACTGTCCAACAGGCGCCGCTTGACCTCATGGATCACCTCGCCCGGCAAACTCTTGTAGCGGAACGTCCGACTGTAGCGAGCCAGACGGGCCGCCAACGTCGCTGAGCCTGTATCGTCTGTTTCCCGTCGCATCCGAGTCATGAGACCGCCTCCTCACCGGCTTGCTTCGGTCGCCGCTTCTCCAGAAAGGCCCGCACCGCCTCCTTCATATCGGGAGTCACACACAACCGGCCGAACAGCTCCGCCTCCCTTGCCAATCCTTCGGCAAGGGGGATGTCAAGCCCGCCTCTGATCGCATGCAGGGCCGACTCGACCGCCGCCCTTCCTCGTTCTGCGATTTTGGCCGCGAGCGATTCCGTCCTTGCCAACAACTCGTCGGGCGGCACGACGTGGCTCACGAGACCGATGTGAGCCGCCGTCTCGGCGGACAGACTGTCGCCCGTTAAAATCATCTCCGCCGCACGGGACGCCCCGACCACCCGTGGGAGCCGTTGCGTCCCGCCGAAGCCGGGAATGAGGCCGAGCGTGACTTCCGGGAGCCCCATCGCGGCTCCGGTTGCGGCGAGACGGATATGACAGGCCAACGCCAACTCCAGTCCCCCGCCGAGACAGACGCCGTTGATCGCGGCCAGGACCGGTTTGTTCAGTCGCTCGATCCGGTTGAACAGGGC
>JANDJC010000051.1 GCA_024331045.1 Nitrospira sp. | reverse complement strand
CAGGATCGGCGCCAGCAAGATCATGGGGACGACAGCCAGATCCTGAAACACCAGGATGCCGATCGTTGCCCGGCCGTGGACCGAATCACTCTCTCCGCTCGCCGACAGGGCGTTTAAGACGATGGCCGTACTGCTCAAAGACAGCAAGAATCCCCAAAAGACTGCCTGCGAAGCCGGTAAGCCGGCGAGAATTCCTCCCAGCCAGACCAAGGCAATCACTCCTCCGACCTGAATCGGCGCGGCCAAGAGGAGCACTTTTCGCAGGGATGCCATCTGAACTAAGGAGAACTCGATGCCGATGGTAAACAACAGGAGCACGACCCCAATCTCGGCCAGGGTTTTCACCGTCTCAATGTCGGAAATCAGGTTGAGGCCATGCGGTCCGATCACGACTCCGGCCACCAGAAAGCCGGCGATAGATGGCAATCGAAACTGGTGAAACACAAACACCACCACGATGGAGACGGTGAAAATAATGAGCAGATTGTCGAGTACGCTCTGATCCGTCATGCGGCGTCATGCGGATGGAGAGAAAAGAGGGGGCCGAGGGGACCGATCCCTCTCGTCTGTCAGGGCCTTGTACGCGTTGCTTTCTATCATGAACGACGAGAGGAAGATACCCCACCCCTCAGAATCGAACAAGAGAGGGCGCAAAGGGAGCCTCGTGGTCCTTCTGCCCATTGCGACGCAGGGAGGGGAATGTGTTGCCCCCCTGTCCCTGCCCGTGGTCCTTGGTGACACGTCATTCAACCGCTATATCCACTGATCATTTGCTGAGCGAGCCGTTCAAATTTGTCCGCCTTCAACTGACCTTGGCAATGCACCCCTCGAAAGCAGCATAGACTCTGAGGCAGACGGTTTCGTAAGGTAAGAGCAACAAAGCGACGGAACTTGTAGCCACCACGTTCTGTCGTGAGTTTGGCTATGGAGGTGTTATATGAAAATCACGCCGGTTACCCTGTTGACATGCTTGCTGGGCGCGACGGTGGCGTTTCCGGTCTCAGCTCAGATGTCCCCCCCCTCGCCGGAGCCAGCGGACATGTGGGAATGCCCAATGGAAGACGGCTCGTCTCTTTACACCAACAAGGAGCGGCCTGGCTGCAAGCACATGCTGCTCAGACCATTGTCAGTTGTTCCATCCTTGGAGCACTTGCCAACAGCTTCGTACCCATCCATTTCCAGTTCCATTTCCAGTGACGCGACTGGCGCAGCACATGATGACAGGCCGTTGCTGCTTGACCGTTCTCTTGAAATGGAGAGACGGAGTATTCCTGATTGGGCGAGGAACTGGTACGCGACGGTGACGCCATCTGAGTCGGCGAAAAGCGAGGTCTGTTCCCTCTATTCCGAATGGCTGCACTTGGCACACAAAACCAGAGGAGGGCTCTTCTTCGGATCTGATCCATCTTATGGCGGCGACCTTTCGGCTGGAAACCAACGCGGTCCCAGCCAGTCGTTTTACGATAATGCTCGTTGGGTCACGCTCTCGCGCCTGTTCGGGACGGGCTTTGTCCCGGTCGGGTGCCCGTAGGAAGGGAGTTGGAAAGTCCGACAAAATCAGATCCGGTAGAACTCCCGATACCACTTCACGAACCGCGGAATGCCTTCCTCGATCGGGGTGGAGGGCGCAAACCCGACGTCGCGTGCGAGATCGTCGATGTCGGCATAGGTGGCCGGGACATCGCCGGGCTGAAGAGGCAATAATTTCTTTTCGGCTTTTTTGCCGATGGCCTGCTCCAGGACCTCGATGAAGCGCAACAGTTCGACCGGTTGGTGGTTGCCGATGTTGTACACGCGGGAGGGAGCCGAGCTGGTGCCGGGGTCCGGCCGGTCGCCCGACCACGAGGGGTCCGGTGCCGCCGGTCGATCGAGGACGCGGATCACGCCCTCCACGATGTCGTCAATGTAGGTGAAGTCGCGCCGCATGTTGCCATAGTTGAACACCTCGATCGGCCTGCCCTCCAAAATCGCCTTGGTGAAGATGAATAGGGCCATGTCGGGCCGTCCCCAAGGTCCGTACACGGTGAAAAAACGCAGGCCGGTGCAGGGGATTCGGTAGAGGTGCGCGTAGCAATGGGCCATTAGCTCGTTGGCCTTCTTGGTCGCGGCGTAGAGCGAGACTGGGTGATCGACATTGTCGTGGACGGAGAACGGCATGCGCGTGTTACCGCCGTACACGGAGCTGGATGAGGCATAGACAAGGTGCTCCACCTTGACTCGCCGGCACCCTTCCAAGATGTTCATGAACCCTTCCAGGTTGCTTTCCGTGTAGGCGTGGGGGTTGACGAGCGAATAGCGTACGCCGGCCTGGGCGGCGAGATGGATCACCCGGCGGATCGGCTCCTCGGCGAAGAGATCCCGCATGCCCTGACGGTTCGCCAGATCCAGCTTGATGAACCGAAAATCCCGGTGGGACGTCAGTTGAGCGAGCCGCGCTTCCTTGAGCCGGACGTCGTAGTAGTCGTTGAGATTGTCGAGCCCGATGACGGCGTCGCCGCGGTCCAACAATCGCTTGGTCACGTGGAAGCCGATGAATCCCGCAGCCCCCGTCACTAAAATCGGAGAGTTCGTTGCGCTCATGTCGAGTTCCCGCCGTTGATGGTCACTTCCTTGCCGTCGTGAATGGCGGATCGCCGTGATCCAGCCGGTACAGGTTCACAGGGGCCAGTGCCGCGGCCGTTGAAACCACCGTGATCGCCCCTCCCTCGCCCGGTCGAAAGAGGTCCAACGCCTGCGCGTAATGATAGCCGCAATGGTGAGGGGAGAGAAGTTCTTTGAGGGTTTCCGGCGGTTCCCAATGGGCCGTGAGCAGGGCCGTGCGCGCCGGGTTGCGTCGGCTGAACATGAATGAGAGGTGATCCGGATACCAGTCCGCTCCGCCGGTGGCGTAGGACACGAACAGCTTGGCCCTGGCGGTCCGGCACAGCTCGCTCAAGTAGGCGTTGGTGAGGTAGCCGTTTTCGCCGACGTCCAGCCACCGGCCGGGGTGGGACAGGGGCGCGTGAGCGGCATAGCTCCGCAATTCAAGAAGCTGTTGTTGAGAGGCAAACACCACGTCGATCGGGCCGTACCGGGCGACCAATCGCTCGATCACGCCGTCGGTGAGGGCCGAGCGCCCGTTGTTGGCGGGGCCGCTGTCGGCGTGGACCAGGACATTGTAGCCCCGGTCGCTGATGAGATAGCAATTTCTCGCCAGCTCAAGATCGCACGGATCTTCGCCGTAGAACGGGACGGACACGACGCCGCCGCCTTCGAAGGGCCAGGTTTCGCCGTGCGCCAGTTCAATGACCCGGCTGAATCCCAATTCGCGCAAGAGGGAGAGGTAGTCGTAAAACAAAGTTTTCCGGTTGCGCCGGCTGGGGACGATGATGGGGGTCTCTTTCGGCAAGTGGAGCAGGGTGCGTGGGTCGACGTGGTCATCGTGATCATGGGTAAGAAAGACGGCCGACGGTGTGGGGAGCAGCGAGGGCCAGAGCGAAGGCTCCGGCGATTCGGCGAACCACGGCAGCAGCCAGGGGTCGAATAGCAACACTTCGTTTCGTTGCCGATAGAGGAGTGCCGCATGGCCGAGGTGCACGGTGTCTTGATCCTGGACGACCTCAAACCATCGTTGGCGGATCGAGGTTGCAGGTGAAGCGACCACACAGTCATGCTGATCAAGCATGTCCAGC
The DNA here is from genome assembly GCA_024331045.1 of Nitrospira sp. Classification (GTDB taxonomy): domain Bacteria; phylum Nitrospirota; class Nitrospiria; order Nitrospirales; family Nitrospiraceae; genus Nitrospira_D. The sequence goes on along the minus strand of JANDJC010000051.1, from coordinate 13,475 downwards.
AAGCGAGCGAGAAAGGTGCCCACTTCACGGGGTACGGTAGCGAGCGCTGTTTCGACCTCGGCGAGACGATGGGTGCCATCCAACAGGCCTAGGAGGTAGCCGACGGCTGGTCCGAAGGGGCGCTGGTTGAATCCCATCGGAATCGTCTGTCGCTTGACCGCATGGAACACACGCAAGCCGCCGTTGATGACGGCAGATGATCGTGCGGGATCGGTTGGAAACTGCCAGCGAAAACTGCCGTCGCGATCTCGGCCACAGGTAATGTATCGTCGCAGGGAGGGGCGGGAATTGACGAGTTCCGCATAGGCATCCTCCAGCCTGCGTCCGCGATCCGGATCGTCGAGCGGCGCCCGTTTCGAGAAGACATCGCTGATGGCTGTGTCGATGGAACTGGCGAGGAGACGGTGAGCTTCGCGGAGTGCGGTTGCCACCTCTGGTGCGATCCCGCCGAGAAAAGGAAAGGGGCCGGGCGGCTCGTCGCTCTCCAGTTGGACCCAGCACCAGGGAACCAAGCTCACGAAATGGCTGCGGGGCGCGCGAGTCAGAATGGTCATGGCCGTGAACCGTGAATCGCGAGCTGGCAGGCAAGATTCACAGGGCCGGTCATGGCTGCTCGTCTACCCACCGGAGGCGGCTGATCGTTGGCTCGTAGAGGGCTTGAATCACATTGCCATCCGGGTCGGCGAAATAAAATGAATAACTCCCGTCCCGATGTTGTGTGGGCTTTTTGACAATGTGTCCTCCAAGGGATGGGATCAGTGGCGCCAGTTCCCGATACATCCGATCCACCGCTTCGGGGCTTTCCAGAATGATGCCGAGATGATCGAGGAACTGCGCGCCCGGTGGCTGAAAGGTTGGGAGATCATCCTTGGGGATTTGGTGCAAGGCGAGGTTGTCGATGCCGGAACTGAAATAGACATTGTCTGGATCTGGTTCCCACACCACACGCATGCCGAGAATCTGTTCATAAAAGCGACGGGAGAGAGAAAGGTCCGTCACGCGTAGGGCGAGATGACGGATTCCTCGATGAAGCGGTTGAGCCATGAGGGATGCCTACTTTCTTGAATGTCTTCTGTGCTCACACGTTTCTCCAGCTTGGACTCGTATAGTAGGAAGGGGCCGATGGACTCGTCAAACAGAAATGGGCTCCACCGGTAGAAATCGCTCCTGCCGGCTTCCCTAGGGACTTCCGATATCCAGCACCGCTGCGCCTTGGAACGAACCAGCCTTCAGGGCTTGCAAGGCGCGGTTGGCGTCTTCCAGGGGAAACCGTACCGTGTGGGGCTTAATGGGGATGGCGGCCGCTTCGCGGAGGAAGTCCATTCCATCTTGTCTGGTATTGGCTGTGACGCTGCGAATGACCCGCTCACCGAACACTTCGGAGTCGTAATCGAGCGGAGGGATCGGCGACATGTGGATGCCGGCCAAGGCCAGGGTGCCACCCCGTTCGAGTGCGCGCAGGGCTGGCGGAACCAATTCGCCGGCCGGGGCGAAGATGATCGATCCGTGCAAATGGTCCGGCGGCATCTCGGAGGCGCCGCCGACCCACACAGCCCCCAGTTGCTTGGCCAGCTCCCGATGCTCGGCTTTGAGGGAACAGACATAGACATGACAACCCCAATGGCGCGCGATCTGAATTGCGATATGGGCGGCGGCGCCGAATCCATAGAGGCCCAACCGTTGGCCCGGCTTGATCCCGCTTAGGCGAAGGGCGCGGTATCCGATGATGCCGGCGCAGAGCAACGGCGCTGCTTCGTCGTCGGAAAAGATCGGCGGAATCGGATAGGCAAACCGTGCCGGCGCGACAGCATATTCGGCATAGCCCCCGTCGACTTGGTAGCCGGTGAACCTCGCCGCCTCGCAGAGGTTTTCTCGGCCGCTCATACAGAATTCACACCGTTCGCAGGTGCCTTGGAGCCACGCGATGCCGACCCGGTCTCCCTCTTGGACATCTCGTACGTCGCGGCCGGCGCGGACGACGGTTCCTACTGCTTGATGGCCGGGAATCAATGGAAGTCGAACGTTGGGCAACTCGCCTTCGATAACGTGCAGATCCGTCCGGCAGACGCCGCAGACGTGGACCTTCACCAACACGTCCTTCGGCCCAGGTTCTGGCACAGCCTGCTCGACCAGCGAGAGCCGGTTCTCGGAGACGTTGCCAATGGAATGAAGCACCATCGCCTTCATGGACGATCCTTGTTGTCCGGGCCCCCTGTGGCCGATTATCAACGGAAACGGCGAGGGATGTTGAGCATCTCGGCCCTGGTGGCTAAGGGGGCGGCCTTCTATTTTTTCTCCTTGATGCACTCGATTTCCAGGTGAACCTGGACTTCGTCTCCCACGACTAACCCGCCGTTGTCCAAGGCTTTGTTCCAGACCATGCCGAAATCCTTTCGGTTCAGTTTTCCCTCTGCGCTGAAGCCCGCCCGCAGATTGCCCCAGGGGTCTTGGGTGATGCCGTTGAACGTTCCAACGAGCACGACCTCCTTGGTCACTCCACGCAAAGTGAAGTCGCCGACGACCGTATATTTGTCTCCTTGCTTGTCATAGCGCTTCATTTTGTACGTCATCGTGGGGAACCGTTGAACGTCAAGGAAGTCTTCGTTGCGCAAGTGGGCATCGCGTTTTTCGTGGTTGGTGTTGATCGACGCGGCGTTGATGACGGCTTCGATCGCCTTAAACGTTTTGGCGTCTGCGTCCATCTCGACGAAGCCCCGATAGTCCAAGAAACGACCCGTGGTCTTGGACACCATCATGTGTGCCACGCGAAATTCGATGAGCGAATGGTCCGGATCGATGTTCCAGCGAGCGGTTTCCGCACGACCTTCCGGCGGCATTGCGAGCAGCACGCCGAGCAGCACGAACCAGACGGCACCGGCGGCACCCCCTCGCGGTCTGTCAAATCCATTCATTGTTCCACCTCCATGTCATTCGTTGGGACAACTCACTTCATTCTGTGGGTTTGGTCACGAATCATGCTCCTCGTCAGGGTGAGGGAACGGATGCCGGCGTCGAGAATCGTGGTGAAGAATGGATGGTCGATGGGACTCCCCGCACTCGTGCCTTGGCTCCCATCCTCATGCGGACATGTACGGTCACCGGCTCTGAGCCGAGTTCTTCGGGAAAAGGAGGGAATGGGTGAGCCTGGATCACCGCGTGGATGCCGGCTTCATCGAGGTCTCGTGCCCCGGAGCCCTTTTCAATTTCGATCAATTGAGCTCGCCCGTTGGGGTACATCCGGAATCGTATCCGCACCGTTTCATGGGTAGGGGTCAAACGGACCCGCCGAGTGGTCCGGCTCCAGCTACGGCTCAACAGCGAACTGATCCGGTCCCAGTAGGCTTGCTGCTGTCCGGTCGGAGAAGGTACGAAAACATCCTCTTCTGCTACTGATCCGTCGGCCAGAGGGATTCCCTCCGGCGCAACGTCGTCGGCGGCCGGTGCATCTTCGCCTGGCGACTCTGGTTCATCAGTGGAGGAAGCGGTGGCGACGTCGCTGGCCGGAGCGTCACGGACATCCAACGTCACATACACGATCCGTGTCAGGATCCGTTCCAAGCGGTTGTCCGCATGGGCACGGGCAACTGTGACGCGGATGCGCGCGAAGCGCGGTGTGTTGGAGAGTTTGCCGGCGGGAACAGGATCAAGGAAAACGGTAGCCTGAAGTTTTCCCGAGAGGGAATCTTGCTCGATGGGGACAAGCTGCCGCTCGAAATGAAGGGACTCGATCATGGCGACGAGGGGAAGGCGCCCTTGCTTGATCCCATTCAGCGTGAAGGACAGTTTTAAGGGCTTGTCTAAATAGATATCTTCGGCCCCCTCGGCGTCACCGAAATCGAACGTCACGGCCGGAGGGGAGAGCCCTGGGGCTCTGGCCGTTGATGATGAAGAGGCGGAGGCGGTTGCCGGTGACCAAGCTGATGGGCCGGCCCCGAGCACCCCCAGGGCAATGGTCAATGTAACAGTCCGCATGGATAGAGAGCACATGTCTCCGGCATCCTACTCATCCGAAAATGTGGGTGCAACCCCGTTTCTTTTGGGGGCTTGGTGGTGAGATGAACGAAATTTCTATAGAATCACGAACAAGAAAGAAGGGGCTCGTCTTGTCTTTTCGGAGCAACAGGAGGGCAACAAGGGGGCTGGAGCTGTAGCGCGAACATGTCACTAGGAACAAAGGAGGATGCCATGGCGAGTGTGCTGGATCGGGTTTTGGAGCGAGAACTCAAGGATGCCTTAGCAAGGTTTGAGGAGGCGCTGCACCAAGCAGGGCTGGATGACGAGAGTGTCAAAAACCGGGTGCGGGGGGCTAAGCAATTCGTGGCGTTCCTCTACGGACGCTATGTAGGAAAAAATCCGCGGGACGAGGAATGACATCTCGTCCCTGTCGTCATCTTCTTCTCGGCGCGCCAAGACAGAGTGGCACAGGGCAGTGGTATGACAGGGGCTGGACGTTGGGAGAAAAAACGGCTCTGTTCCGAGCGTTGATGGATCTCTTACAATAAAAAAGACTCTATGCGTGCACTCGTGAAAACAGCTCCCGCTCCAGGGTTGACCGCGACGAACTGGCCGGACCCGACACCGGGCCCGCACGAGGTCGTCATCAAGGTCGCCGCCACATCGTTGTGCGGGACCGACGCCCACATCTATCGGTGGGATGAGTGGGCGCAAGGCCGTGTCCACCCGCCTCGCATCATCGGTCATGAGGTCTGTGGCTATGTCGTGGAAGTGGGGCTCGAGGTCTCGACGGTGAAAGTCGGCGACTATGTCGCTGCCGAATCGCACATTACCTGTGGGCGCTGTTTTCAATGTCGGACGGGGCAAGCCCACGTGTGCAAACAGTATCAAATTTTGGGGATCGATCGAGATGGCTCCTATGCCGAATATGTGGCCTTGCCGGAGGGAGTCCTCTGGCGGACCTCGCCGGAGATTCCCCCACAGTTTGCCTGCGTCCAGGAACCGTTGGGAAATGCCGTCGATGCCGCGTTGGCTGAAGACCTGACCGGCCATACGGTCCTGATTACGGGCTGTGGACCGACGGGGCTGTTTGCGGCAGCCGTGGCACGGGTGGCCGGTGCGGCCGTCATCATCGCGACCGATGTGAGCGATTACCGGCTGGGGCTTGCCAAACAAGTAGGGGTCGATCACGCGGTGAACGTGAAAAGCGAGTCAGCGGAGACCGTGAATGCCATCATCCGCGACCTTACAGCCGGTGAGGGGGTCGATGCGGCGCTGGAGATGTCGGGCGATCCCACCGCGCTCCACCAGGCCTTTCGGGCGGTCAAGAATGGGGGACGTGTGAGCCTCTTTGGCATTCCGACCGGCCAGGTCTGTTTCGACTTGCCGAACGAGATTATCTTCAAGGGCATTCGCGTCTATGGGGTGACCGGGCGGCATCTCTTTGGAACCTGGTACAGACTGGCCGGGCTCTTCAAAGCTGGCCTTAACATTAAGCCGGTCATTACCCATTCGTTCCCAATGGACGAATTCGCAACGGGCTTTGAGCTGATTCGATCCGGGCAATGTGGCAAGGTCGTACTCATTCCGTGAAGGGGGGACAGGGAGGGGAAGACGGGCCATGGCCTATCGCTCCTTGAAGCAGGTGCTCGATCAGCAGCTCGCCGACATTCGCGCGAAGGGTCTCTCTAAATCCGAGCGGCGTCTTCTTGGCCCACAGGGTGTCGAGATTCTCGCGGATCAAGGCCCGATGCTGAACTTATGTGCCAACAACTATCTTGGCCTGGCCAATCACCCCGCCATCGTCCAAGCGGCGATAGACGGGTTGAAGAGCCATGGCTATGGCATGGCCTCGGTGCGGTTCATTTGCGGGACCCAAGACCTGCACAAACGGCTGGAGCGGGCCGTGAGCGAGTTTCTGGGCACAGAGGACACGATCCTCTACAGTTCCTGTTTCGACGCGAACGGCGGCTTGTTCGAAGCATTGCTCGATGAGCGTGACGCCGTGATCAGCGATGCTTTGAACCATGCGAGCCTGATCGATGGCATCCGCCTCTGCAAAGCTCAACGGTTTCGGTATGCCCATTCGGATATGATGGAACTGGAGGCGAAGTTACGGGAGGCTCGTGACTGCCGCCTGCGACTGATCGTGACGGATGGGGTGTTCTCCATGGATGGGGACTTGGCCAAGCTGGACCGGATCGTGGAATTGGCTGACCAGTACGATGCCGCGGTTGTGGTCGATGACAGCCATGCGACCGGTGTGTTGGGTCCCGGCGGGCGAGGGACCCCGGCCTTTTTCGGCGTGGCCGATCGCATCGAAATCGTGACAAGCACGTTAGGCAAGACTTTGGGAGGGGGGACGGGGGGCTTTACGTCCGGCAAGGCCGAGATTATCGAGGTGTTACGACAACGGTCAAGGCCGTATTTGTTTTCCAATTCCCTGCCGCCGGTCATGATTGCCGGTGCCCTGCGTGCGCTTGAGCTTGTGGCGGGAGGCGACGATTTGCGAGCGAGGCTACATGAGAACGCCCGATATTTTCGGGCACGGTTGACCGAACTGGGATTCCGGCTGATTCCAGGAACGCACCCGATCATCCCCATCATGCTGGGCGAGGCGACCCTGGCAACCGCGATGGCCGAAGCCTTGATCAAGGAGGGGATCTACGTTGTAGGCTTCAGCTATCCCGTCGTACCTCAGGGGCAGGCTCGGATTCGCGTTCAAATGTCAGCGGCCCATACGGGGGCCCAGCTCGATAGGGCGGTACAGGCCTTTGCCAGGGTCGGCCGGGCCCTTGGGGTGATTGCCTGAAACTAGCCCGCCAATTTGACTTTTCACCGTTGCCTCAGTATTCTCCATTGCTTTCACAGACCAAGGAGTAGAGACATGAAAGTGATCCTACAAGAAACCCTTGAAGGGGTTGGTCATCTAGGGGATGTTGTGACGGTCGCGGACGGCTTTGCCAGGAACTATCTCTTGCCTCGAGGCAAGGCGATCGAGGCCGATAGCCGGAGCATCAAGGCCTTTGAACATGCCAAGCGGGTGGCGGCGGAGAAGGCAAAGAAAGAGAGGCTGGAGATTGAAACCTACGCCAAGAAATTGTCGGCGGTGGCGTTGACCTTCGAAGTGCAAGCTGGCAAGGAAGGTAAGCTGTTCGGGTCGGTGACAGCCAAGGATATTGCCGAACAGTTGACAGCTCAGGGGTTTCCGGTGGATCGACGGAAAATCCAATTGCCTCATCCGATCAAGGAGTTGGGCACGGTGACTGTGCCGATCAAGTTGCCGCGAGACATCATGGCGACCGTGACGGTGCAGGTGGTCAAGAAACAGGATGCCGAGACGGCCGAGTCGTCGGGAACGTGACGGCGTCGCATGGAAAGGAACGGAAGAATGGACACCCTCGCCTCGCTGGATGCCTTGAAAGTCACGGATCCCGAAGTCTATGCCGCCATCCAAGCGGAAGAGGCCAGACAGCGGGACAAATTACTGTTGATCGCGTCGGAGAACTTTGCCAGTCCCGCCGTATTGGCCGCGCAAGGCTCGGTGTTGACCAACAAGTACGCCGAAGGGTACCCCGGCAAACGGTACTATGGCGGGTGCCAGTACGCCGACGCAGTCGAGGATCTGGCGATTCAACGGTGCAAGGAAATTTTCGGCGCCGAACATGTCAATGTGCAGCCGCACTCCGGTTCGCAGGCCAACATGGCGGCCTACCTGTCGGTGCTGAAACCGGGCGACACGATCTTGGGCATGGACTTGGCGCAGGGAGGCCATCTCACGCATGGGAGCAAGGTCAATTTTTCGGGCATCCTCTTTCGCGTGTTCTCCTATGGCGTGGACCGCGAGACCGAACGGATCGACTACGATGCCGTTCAGAAGATCGCCGAGGAGTGCCGTCCCCGCATGATCGTGGTCGGCGCCAGCGCCTATTCGCGCGTCTTGGACTTTCCGCGATTTCAACAGATCGCCAAGTCGGTGGGGGCCTATCTGTTGGTCGATATCGCCCATATCGCCGGGCTGATTGCTGCGGGGCTCCATCCCAATCCGGTTCCCTACGCGGATTTCGTCACCACGACCACCCACAAGACGTTGCGGGGACCGCGTGGTGGCGTCACGATGTGCAAGGCTGAATATGCCAAGGCCGTCGATAAGCTGGTGTTCCCCGGCTTGCAGGGAGGCCCCCTGATGCATGTGATCGCCGCCAAGGCCGTGGCCTTCAAGGAAGCCTTGTCTCCATCGTTCAAACGGTATCAACAGCAGGTCGTGGCCAATGCCAAGGCGTTGGCACAGGGCCTGATGGATCGCGGCTACAAGATTGTTTCGGGGGGAACCGATACGCACCTGATGTTGGTCAACTTGACCAATAAAGGAATTACGGGCAAAGAAGCCGACGCCGCGCTCGACGCGGCAGGGATCATCTTGAACAAGAACGCCGTCCCTTATGATGAGAAACCGCCGGCCATCGCCAGCGGCATTCGGTTGGGCACACCGATCGTCTCCACGAGAGGCATGAAGGAGCCGGAGATGGGGCAGATTGTGGAACTGATTGACCGAGTGTTGCAGAACCGGCACAACCCGTCGGTGTTGGAGGAAGTTCGCCTCGAGGCCAAGGCCTTGTGTCATCGGTTTCCGATCTTTCATTCCTACTGACGAATCTCATCCAGTGAGGTCAGACAGAGGCGTTGTCTGTGAGATGCCCTTTTTGCGACGAGCTTGAAGACAAGGTGGTGGATTCTCGCATGGCCAAAGAAGGCGAGGTCATCCGCCGCCGTCGTGAGTGCACGTCCTGCCACCGGCGCTTCACCACCTATGAACGGGTTGAGGAGATCCTCCCGGTCGTGGTGAAGAAAGATGGCCGGCGGGAACCATTCGACCGTGGTAAAATTCTTGCCGGCATCAAAAAAGCCTGTGAAAAACGGCCGATCAGCACCTCGACGATCGAGGCGGCGGCCGATCGGATTGAGAAGCGCATCCAAGAAATGGGTGAAAGCGAGATCGAAAGTCGGGTGATCGGCGAAGAGGTCATGAAGGAACTGCATCAACTGGATCAGGTGGCCTATGTCCGATTCGCATCCGTCTATCGGGAGTTCAAGGACATCGATCAGTTCATGGATGAGCTGAAACTGCTGGCTCAACAGCGCCGTGATCGCTGAGTCTCTGAACTCAGAGCTCGTCGCTTCTCGTTCCGTTTCTTGATCAATCGAACCTTCTGTTCACAGTCCGTTGCTCGAGAGACCATGTCAACAGGGAGCCGACCGATGACACCGGCAAGGCCGTGGCCCCTTCGACGCCAACCGGCGAGTCCCGGCGCGACCAACGTCGCGATCATCGGCGCCGGTCGCGGGGGCACGGCGCTCATGGAGATTTTCGCGGACGATCCGTTGGTGCAAATCGTGGGTGTGGCGGAAATTGATCCCCACGCGCCCGGTGTGAGCCTGGCCGAACAGTTAGGCATTCCCGTCACCCCCGATTATCGACAGCTTCTCGACATGGAGCGGGTTGATTTGATCATAGATGTCTCGGGCAATGCCGAAGTGTGGCAGGCGCTTCAGGACTTCCATCGAATGGGCGTGACGGTGATTGGGGGTGCCAGCGCCAAATTTATGTGGGAATTGATCGAAGCTCGCATCCGTGCCACGGCCGAAATTGAGAAGACGCTCGCCAAGTATCAGTCGCTCTATCAACTGTATGTCAAGGAAGCGAGTGCGGCAGTGACGGAGGAACGAACCCGCATTGCCTGCGAAATCCATGACGGGTTGGTGCAGAGCCTGGCGGGGGTGAATTTCAAGCTCGATCTCTGCCAACAGCTCCTGCGGAAAAATGTTAAGGCAGCTCTGGCAACCATCAAGGAAACGAAGGCGCAGCTCAAATTGGCCATTCAAGAGGCGAGGCAAGTGATCTTTAACTTGCGGCCGCTCCATTACGACAAGATGGAGCTGATTCCGGCCCTGACGAACTACTTCAAGTCCTACGAGACCAACACGCATATCACCACGCATTTCACCGTGACGGGGGACGAGGGGATTCTGTTCCCCCGCACCAAGATCTTCCTCTTTCGGATTATCCAAGAAGCTTTGAGCAACGTTGAAAAACATGCGCGGGCCAAGCGCGTGTCCATTCGTCTTGAGATCGGCGAAGAACGGTTGCGGGTTACCATTATCGACGACGGCATCGGGTTCGACATGGACACGGTGTTGCGTGATCCAGAAAAGTGGGATCATTTTGGGATCAAAGGTATTTTGGAACGAGCCCGGCTGGTGGGCGGAGAGGGGCGTATCGAATCGAAGAAAGGTCACGGCACAAAGGTCGTGGTGGAGGTGCCGTTAATGGAGCGGGTCAAGAAGAAGGAAGGAACGTATGGAGAAAATTAAGGTCTTGATTGTCGACGATCATCGCGTTGTGCGGGAGGGACTGGTCGCGATTCTCAAGACCAAAGAAGACATTCAGGTGGTCGGCGAGGCGCAGGATGGCATCGAAGCGGTCGAGAAGGCCCGTGCCCTGCTTCCGGACGTGATTCTCATGGATGTCAGCATGCCGCGCATGGGTGGCGTCGAGGCGACCAGACAAATCAAACGCGAGTTCCCGCACATCGGCATCGTCGCGCTGACCATGTATGAAGAGCAGCAATATATCTTCGATCTCGTGCGGGCTGGGGCAACGGGTTACTTGCTCAAGGATTCTGAATCGTCGCAGATTGTCGCCGCCATTCGGGCCCTGTACCGGGGCGAATCGCTTATTCAGCCGTCCGTGGCCAGCAAAATTTTGGCGGAGTTTTCACTCATGGCCCAGAAAAAAGGGAAGAAGCCAGCCTGGGCCGAACATGACCTGACGGAACGGGAAGTGACCGTCTTGCGACTGGTCGCCGACGGCAAGACCAACAAGGAAATCGCCAACCAGCTGGATCTCAGTGAGAAGACCGTCAAAAATCATGTCCGGAACATCTTCCACAAACTGCAAGTGTACGACCGCACCCAAGCCGCCATCCTGGCGATCCGCAAAGGCTTGATCGAACTGGACCCGAAGCCGTAACCCTCTTGACCGAAACGAGGGCCAGATTTCAAGAAAAGGGATGTGCCAAGAGGCTTCATCGCCCTGTCATCGGCAGCACCGAGACGACGATGGACAGGGCGATGAGGACGATGATGATCCACTCCAACAGTTCCATGCGTCTGACCGCAGCGCGGTCGGACATTTTCCCGTAGATGCTGTTCAGCGTCTCGAGTTTCCGCAGGATGCTGGCGTCCCATTCTTCCAGATGGAACCGTTGAGAAGCCAAGCGATAGACCCTCGCCAAATATTGGTCGCCGAACAGTTTCAGCGTATTGGTGACTCGCTCGAACAGGAGCGCACTGTCCACCTGCAACTGTGCGATGTGGGTCATATCCTTTTCCGAGGCACCGGGGAACGGAAGAAAAGGGGGCTTGCGAGAGATGGTTTCATAAGCTTGGTCTAATGCTTGGTCGAGTTGATCGTCGAGGATCCGCATCTCCAGCAATTCGACGTTGGCGAATTCCAACACCGCGCGCACATCGTCCATGTCTTTGCCGAAGAGAACGGCGGCGTGCCAATCGATGAGCGCGGCGTCCTCCTGGCCGAAGGAAATGCGACAGGCCATGGCATCCTGCGTTTCTTGAGCAGACAACAGAGTCCGTTCGCCGCGGAGCACGTGGGCTAACTCTTCCTCCAGCATGACCCACGGGGGCACTTCCTGGGCCCACGAATATGATTCGATCGAGAAGATCAGATAATCCTCGACCTCCGAGGCAATGAGGGGTCGCTCGACCGCTGGCTTGATGGCCTGCAGGAGTTGCTCGAGCCTCGTTCTGGATTCGGCTAGCAACGGGTCATTTTCGTAAAGGGCGTCGCTTAATTCGAGCAACTGCTCGAAGGGGCCGTCGAGCGCGAATCGATAGGTGATGGTGACGGCTCCGAAGTCATAGATCATCAGTTCGATTAGCGGGCTCAATCGCGACGAGCCGATGGCCAACGTGCCCCCTTCCTGCGTCAACCGCAAGGGCGCCGGATGGTACTCGAAATACTGGGGGGCCCTGGCCTTGTGCCGGATACGGCCTCGTGCCGTCGCAGGGGTGATGCGCCGCTCCGCTTCTTCGATGTTGACGGAGAGGCCAATGTCGTAGGCGAACAGCGCATAGCCCGTGCCGCTGGTGACGGTGAGTATCGGCTGTGCTCCGGAAGCCACCTGTTTCTCTCGCGATCAGGACAAGGAGGTCGGGCGTCATCATAGCACCATTCGCGTGACGAGTCTCGATCCGGCGTGTTGACTGTCCCTGGATCGGTATGCCACTTCCGGAATGCGACCCATTCAAGCTCGGCGGTGGAAGTTCCTACGGCACAGGCGGGCTCTGTCGAGACGGTGACTGCCAGAATGAAGCCGTTGCTCGAGGCTATGGCTTCGTCTGGGCTAGGGAGTGTACGGGAGAGATCGAATCGAGAAAGGCGTATTCGTTACGACGCCAAGGGCATCGTGTGGAAATTCATCCGGCGGCCGGATGGATATTGTTCTGGTCGGTCGGTGAAGGTGTACGGCCGGCATGACGCGCTTTTCCTCTCCCCGTTTCCCTATGCCCGTCCGAAGGCGGACAGCTCGTTCCTTTCATCCTCTCTTGTCGTCCGCCATCGATTGCGCTCAGGACCAAGAGCCGGTTGCTTATTGCCGTGCGTATGCGTATAAGGGCGCCGAGTTCCTTATGAAGAGTCCCCGAAAGATTCCACGAAGTCCGATGTCCTCTTCTCCTCATCGATCAATCAATCCTCCACGTTCGTAGTCGCATCATCCCTTTCATAACCGTAATGTCGTAACCGCAATGTTAAGGCACATTGAGTAGGGCCACATCGATTTGTAACGGATGTTTGCGAAGGTGAACGTGCGTGGAGGCGCCGGATCTGATGCGAAACAAGAAGACTGCAGCTTCTTGACGTCGTGCGGATGTCGGCAGCTCTAAGGAGCGCGGCCTTCAAACGGAACCATTCACCCTTGTCAGTTTGGCCCGACGCGGTGGGGACATAAAAAGGGAGGAGTCCGTGAAGATCCCAATCAGGAAACAGATGGCCAACAAATGGAGTCTTGCAGCGGCCAAGGTGTCCTTGGCCGCTGCCGTGCTCGTGGTGCTGGGTGTGGTGGCTTACGCCGACGGGGAAGACAGCCGAGATTTTGGCTCACATGTCGAGAAGGTACTTCGGAGCAGGTCGATGCATTGGTTTGGGGTTCAAGGGCCGCTGGACGCTTCGGCTCCAGCCACGACGGGAAACTACCGTACCCCCTCGCAGTCGGCGGCAGATCAAGTGCTGCTTGCGAACAGCCTCAAGGCGGAGTATGTGACGCGAATCGCCGCAAATGCGGCCGACATGTTCGCCTTCTGGCCTAGCGATGAGGCGCCGACACATTTGATCTTCTGTGTTGAGAGTGGGCGCCAAGACTTGGGTACGTTTCTGCCGGGTGGGGTGGTCAGGAAGTTCAATCCGAGCGTGCAGAGCGTCAGGCTTTCCGATGGTTCCGTCC
>JANDJC010000050.1 GCA_024331045.1 Nitrospira sp. | reverse complement strand
TTGGTAGGCATCCTCGTGCCGCGCGTTTCGCCCGTTCATGAGGAAGAGCGCGATCGTCTGATCCAAACCGTTCGTGCCGAGCTTGATGAGCGGATGCGTCAGTTGCCATCCTATTGCCGTCTCACGGAATTCGTCGTCAGTGAGGACCCATTGCCCCGCACCAGGTTGGGCAAGCTCCAACGACATAAGCTGGCAGACCTATTTGAGGCGGGAAAACGGAAGGGGACCCGGCCCTCTGTCGAGGCGGGGCCGATCGCGATTGAGTCCATGGCACCGGAGGACCGTCAACTGCTCGAAGACCAAGTTGCGCTAGGGGTGTGGAAATGGCTGAGCGAACGGTTTTCTTCCATACGGCTGACGCCGGATACGCACCTGATGCTCGACCTTGGCTTGGATTCGCTGGCCTGGCTTGCCCTGACGTTGGAATTACGAGACAGGCTCGGTGTCGATCTGCACGAAGACGCCATTGCCCGCATCGGCACGGTGCGCGACCTCTTGCGCGAGGCCATCGAAGCGGAGCAGGTCATGGGTCAGGCGGCCGATCCACTCCTGCAACTCAAACAGCCGGACTCCTTGTTGGATCAAGGGCAACGGCGATGGCTAGAGGAGAGGGGACTATTTGTGCGAGGGCTGAGCACGGTGCTCTTCCGTATGACTCGCTGGCTTATGCGAACCGTGTTTCTTCTCACCGTAAAAGGTGATGAGCCGATCAAGCGAATCAAGCAACTGGAGGGACCGTGCCTCATCATCTCCAATCATGTCAGTGTGCTTGATCCCTTGGCGATCATCGCGGCTCTTCCCGATGAAGTCTTGCACCGGACCTATTGGGGAGGATGGACCGGCATCATGTTTAAGAACCCCCTCATGCGGTTGATCAGCCGCGCGGTTCAGGTGTTGCCCATTGACCAAAGCGGCAGGCCCTTGGCCGATGTCGCCCTGGGGGCGGCGGCCCTTGCGCGTGGCTACAACCTCGTCTGGTTTCCAGAGGGGGGACGTTCGCGAGATGGCAGGCTCCAGCCCTTTCAGTCAGGAATTGGTTTGCTGGCGGCGGCCTATTCGATTCCCATTTTCCCCGTTTGGATTCAGGGAACCTTCGAGGCCCTCCCGACCGGTTCCTGGTGGCCACGCCGACGGCCTGTTACCATCTTCTTCGGTGAACCGATCGACCCTGCTCGGCTGGACATCCCTGAGAGGGGAGCTGATCGCTATCGACGGACCGCCGCACTGCTTCAGTTGCAGGTGGCCTCGTTGGGACAACGAGGCCACGGTTCGTAAGAGTCGTGGGCTAGTCTCGCCGCCAGGGGGGATTATTACGGTTTCCCCCTTGGCCCCCGTTCTTTGGGCGAAGGAACACTTTTGGGTTTTTCTTCCTCCACATCAATGACCGCCCCGCTTTCTGCATCGATATGGATTTCTAAGACCTTGTTGTCTGATGTCACGACTTCGACCTCCCACACAAGCGTCTTGTGCTTGTGCTCGAGTTCGGCTTCGATGACCTTGCCCGATACCTTCTCCAGGGCAGTCTGGATGGCCTGGTCTATCGACACCTTGGCAGTCTGCGCCATCTCGACCTTTCCTTTCTTGCCTTTGTCGCCTGCATCGGCCGATTCGCCGGCGGTTAGAACACCAACTGCGAGTAGGATGGTCAGTATCACAGGACCCAACGTATGTCGGTGCATTGTTCCCTCCTTCACATGAAAGGTTAAGGTGAATAAATTGTCGTGTCACCTTGAGGGCTCCCCGCAGGAGCCACAGGCTTTTCTGCATGTTGGGTGCCATTGCAACGTACTCACCAGCCACACAAGCTAAATGCTATCTGCGAATCTCTCCAGAGGGGGATACATACGACTATCCCTCTCTGAGCCGGCTGGTTGTGCTGATGTGGTTGGGTGCGGGTTCCGACCGTGGTGCGTCGACTGAGGATTTTGGCGGCAGTGATCCGTGAATCTCTGTGGCCGAATGCCGCAAGAGCCGATCTATTCCATCGTGTCCATCGTGCCATCGTGTCCCCCGTGGATTGTGTCTCCCTCGTCGATTTCATCCCTTGTCACGTTCGCCATATGTCGGCAACAGAGGACAGCGCGGACGATGTTTTTCCTTGTCGGACTCCCCGGCTTTTCGTGCCATAATACCAGCCGTTTCAACACTGAGCGTTTATGGGCCAGAGCCGATCACCGTCTCCCCCTTCATTGTCCTCGCGGGTGATGATCATGGAGACATCGGACTGTCTGCAACTCGTGATTCCCTACAGTCGGAGCTGGTTTGTGATCGGCTTTCTAGGATTTTGGCTCTGTGCCTGGGCGGTGGCCGAGGTCGTTATCCCCTTTCGATTTCTCGAAGGAGAGGCGCCACCTGGCGGATGGTCGTTGATGGTCGCCTGGTTCGTGGTCTGGACGGTGGCTGGTGTCGTAGCCGTCTATGCCTGGTTATGGCAGGTGATGGGCAAGGAGATCGTGATCGTCCAGGATGGACGCCTTACACTTCGTCGCGATATCGGAGGATTCGGTTGGGACAAGGTCTATGAGTTGGAAAAGGTGCGAGCCCTACGGGCTGAACCGGTTGTCTTCGACCCCATGGATTTGTCCATGGCTCTACAATTATGGGGTATCGGTGGCGGAGCCATTGCTTTCGACTATGAGGAGAAAACCCGTCGATTTGGCATTGGCCTTGACGAGGCGGAGGCCAAACGGGCTGTGGCGGCAATCAAGCGGTGGTGGCGAGAGAGGCATTGATCACCCGACTCACTCTTTGGGCAGGAGTCTAACTGACTACCACGCTGACCACCACGAAGCCGTTGCGTAAGGTCCTTCCGCTGGACGGTGGTTCCATTTGCTCATGCATCCTGGCTACAAGGTGAAGCCTCAGTGCGGGCAGCGGGGCAAAAATGGCCTTGCCTTTGCACCTCTCTCCTTTACTTTGGTTGAAATGGTGAGTCAGGTCCCTATTGTGGTGCAATAGGCAACAGGCCGATGGTTTATGCTGTTGCGGTTTGGGGCATCAAAAGTGATCATTTGCGGAGAGCACGGTTGACCAGCACACGGAGAGGGTGATGACAGAGGAATGGGGCGCAATCCTGGTCGTTGATGACGATGCCGACATGCGGGAATTGGCTCAGGACATGTTAAAGGACCGAGGGCACCAGGTTTCCGTGGCAGGAAGCGGAGAAGAAGCACTACGGCTCTTGGCAGAAGAGGATTATGCCGTCGTACTGACGGATCTGCGCATGAAGGGGATGCAGGGGCTCGAGCTGCTCAATCAAATCAAACGAGAGTACCCGGAGGTCAACGTGGTGCTCATGACCGCATTCGGTTCGGTGGATACCGCCGTCGAGGCCATGAAGCACGGTGCCAGCGACTATCTCACCAAACCAGTCAAGAAAGATGAGCTGATCCGGGTCGTCGAGCGGGTGATTCGAGAGGCGGCGCTTCGGAGAGAAGTGGACCGGCTCCGCAAGGAAGTGCGCAAGGAATACAGTTTTCACCAGATCTTGGGCAAGAGCAAAGCGATTCAGGCGGTGTTTGATTTGATTCGCCGGGTGGCCGACAGTCCGACCAACATACTGATCACGGGGGAAAGCGGCACGGGCAAGGAGCTGGTCGCCAAGGCGATTCACTACAACAGCAGCCGCAAGGAGGCCCCCTTTGTTCCTGTGAATTGCGCCGCGATTCCGGAACAACTGTTGGAGAGCGAGCTGTTTGGTCACATGCGGGGCGCCTTTACCGATGCGAAGACCGACAAGCGAGGCCTCTTTGAGGAAGCGCAAAAAGGGACGTTGTTTCTCGACGAGATCAGCGAGTTGCCCCTCATGCTGCAAGCCAAGCTGCTGCGGGCGATCCAGGAAAAAGAAATCCGGCGGGTCGGCGCCACCAAGCCGATCGCGGTGGATGTGAGAATCATCGCGGCGACCAATCTGAATCTGGCTGACGAAGTGAAGAACAAGCGGTTTCGGGAGGACCTCTATTACCGGCTCAACGTCATTGAGTTGAAACTGCCTCCTCTGCGCGAACGGCGCGAGGATATCCCCTTGCTCGTGAATGCGTTTTTGAAGAAGTGCGCCGAGGCCAGTGGCAGGCCGGTCAAGGGTGTCAGCGAGGCGGCGCTGGCCATGTTGATCGATTATTCGTGGCCGGGCAATGTCCGCGAACTTGAAAATGTCATTGAGCGGGCCGTCACGTTGAGCCGGGGGGAAAAGATCTCTCCAGACGATCTGCCTCCCGCGGTGCAAGGGGCTAGGGGTGACCGCCGTGTGCTGGATGAGGCGGCGGAAAAAAGCCTGCCCTTGCA
Organism: Nitrospira sp.; assembly: GCA_024331045.1. Classification (GTDB taxonomy): domain Bacteria; phylum Nitrospirota; class Nitrospiria; order Nitrospirales; family Nitrospiraceae; genus Nitrospira_D. Next base: position 13,035 of record JANDJC010000050.1, on the reverse strand, counting down.
TGAGGTCGAAAAGGAATACATTAAAAAGATCCTGGAAAAAACCGGTGGCAACAAATATCAGGCCGCCCATGTCCTGGGCATCGACCGCAAGACTCTCTATCGCAAACTTGCCGAAATCGAAGGGAAGCCCCACCCAGAAGACTAGGGACCGCCTCTGACCATCCAGAGGAGCGGGGCCGCCTGCTCCGAATCAGGCCGGGATGGATCGGATGAAGGAGCTAAGTCGTCGAATCATGCGCGTGGTACCGGTGATGGTCGCGGCCATCACGATCGCCGTTTTGCTGATCGATGCGTGGGCGCCGCTCGAATTGGCGACCTCGATGCTCTATGTTCTTCCATTACTGCTGACGTTTGTCTTGCCCAACCGGTCTCTCTCGTTCGTCTACGCCGCCTTGGCGACGGCATGTATGTGGGCCGTCTTTCTGCTCAAGCCAACGGTGGAGGCGTCTCCCTATGCGTTGGTCAACCGGGTGCTGGGTACGGTGGTCCTTTGGGTGATCGCGACGGGGCTCGTCCGGTACAGGCGCGCGCAAGATGAGCTCAAGTCCGAGCGAGTCGAACGGGCCCATGCCGAAGGATTAATGATCGAAGCGCGGGAAGCCCGTTCCCTCGCGCACGAAGCAGAACAGGGAGCAAAAGCGGGCCAGCGTGTGGCCGAAAAAAAACTCTTGGTCAGCCAACTGCGGTTGGACAGCATCATCCACTCCGCGATGGATGCCATCATCACGACGGATCAAGAGCAGAATGTCATCCTCTTCAATCGAGCGGCCGAGCAGATGTTCGGCTGCACGGCGGAGGAGGCGGTGGGGCGCCCCCTTGACCGTTTTTTGCCGGCTCGATTTCGCGAGGCACATCGGCAGCAAGTGCAGGCGTTTGGGCAATCCAACGTGACCAGCCGAAAAATGGGAAAATTGGGGACGGTGGTAGGTCTCCGCTCTACGGGGGAAGAGTTCCCCATCGAGGCGGCCATCTCGCATGTCTCCATCGAAGGGACACGCTACTACACCGTTATCCTTCGAGACATCACAGAACATCAGCGCGTGTTAGAGGAACTGCGTCGGCAACATGCCTTTATCGAGGCGGTGTTGGAGACCGTGGCGGCACTGGTTGTCGTGCTGGATCGCGAGGGCAGGATTCTGCGTTTCAATCGTGCCTGCGAGCAGGCGACTGGTTATAGTTCTGAAGAGGTCAGGGGGAGAGTAGTCTGGGACTTCCTGGTGGGGCCCAAAGAGGTTGCGTCGGTCAAGTCAGTGTTTGGGCGCCTCCTGGCGGGAGAACTGCATCATCATGAGCATGAGCATGACTGGGTGGGCAAAGACGGCAGGAGGCGGCGCATTGCATGGGCCAATACGGTCATGACTGACGCGGAGGGGCGAGCGGACTGCGTCGTGGCGACCGGCATCGATGTGACGGAGCTCAAACAAATTCAGGAACAACTCCGAAGGACCGAGCGGATCGCGGAGCTCGGCACGCTGGCCTCCGGCATGGCGCACGAAATCGGCACGCCCATGAACGTCATCTTGGGCCGTGCCGAATACATGATGGACCGTGTCAGCGATGAGTCGATCAGGAAGGGGCTCAAAACGATTATCGCGCAGGTCGAACGCATTACCAGAGTGATGAACCAACTGCTGGCCTTTGCCCGCCGCAAGCCTCCGGAGCGGAGGCTGCTCAGCCTCAAGGATATCATCGAAGACGGCATGGAACTCTTTCGGGAGCGGCTTGACCGAAACCGGGTGACGGTAGAATTGACGGTGGACGATCGGTGCCCCAGCGTGATGGCTGACGCAGACCAGATGAGTCAGGTGTTCATCAATTTGGTGGCGAACGCGATCCATGCGATGCCGCAGGGGGGAACCTTGCGCGTCGGCTTAACTCAGGACCAGAATGCGGTGACGCTCACCGTGTCTGATACCGGACATGGAATTCCTCGCGAGGTGTTGCCGAAGATTTTTGACCCCTTCTTTACCACCAAGGAATTCGGCAAGGGGACTGGCTTGGGGTTGACTGTTGTCAAGGGGATCATCGAGGAACATCGGGGCACGATTACCGTCGAAAGCGAAGAGGGAAAAGGCACGACGTTTACGGTTTCATTGCCCAAAAGTCTCTGACGGGGTCAGAAAGAGCCGGTCGGTGTCGTGCTCGTATGGCCTGCGCCCTCTCCCTGGTGCCGCGCAGGGGGGCAGCAGCGGACCGTTCTGGTCTCGACATGCTCCATCGATCTCACGTCCGGCGATCCCACTTCCGGCCTTCCGGGGCGGTATCACTTCATTTGCTTTCCGTCCATCTATTTGGATGACGGCTCGGATATTCGGATGGTGCAAGGATGCTTGGAGCACCTTACTGGCGGACGACCATGATCAACACGCATGTGGTGAGTTGAAGGGGAGAAGGGGTCCGCAACCCCGCGACGTGCTGGGACAATGACCAAGTTCTTCGCAAGCCTTGAATAGAACTACAAGGGTCCGTCTTGTACGCCATCGCGCGAGGGGGAGAACGTTGGCAAGTGATGGAACCAGCGCAAGCATCACGCGCCAGTGGGCAGGCCGTCTGGTGGACTCTGCCGGTCAGTAGGCTTGTCAGTAGGCTTAAGGGTCAGTAAGCTCATCCCTAAGCTCAATGGTTCGCCAAAGGGAGGAATTCCTATGCCGCCAGGAGAACTCACTCGCCTAGGTGCTGATGCGGGTCAAAAACCTTTCCAAGCATCATATTCGGCCTCTTCAATCCCAAGGATGGAACGTTCGCCATCATCTTGCCATTATGGAGCTGCGTGCTGTGCTCTGTTCGTGCCAGGGGCGTCTTGGTGGTAAGTCTTGACAAACCCGATAGGAGCCGCTCCTTGAGTGCGGGTGCAACTACAGGGCCGACCTCGACTTCTTTGGCGCAAAGTCCCGAGCGTCTTTGCTCAGGCGTTGAGCAAGATCTTGCGTTTCATGTATGCTGGACACAGAGTTTTCCTTACAGACTTGTGCTCAATCGCGTGCTCGATCAGCCGTCTGTCGGCTATTCGATGACTCAGCTCTCTGCCCTGGGTATTGAGGGTGGTTCATGTTCATCGTCGTTTCAAATGGAGTTGGGAACGGTCCATTGGCGAACCCATCATTCAGCCGATCTGCACGAAAAGCCGCGCGGGGCGGGTAATTGAACATTCAGCTGTCGGGGCAGATAGCATTCTAAGTTGACGGTAGCCATGTCGCTCGTGGTCCAAGAGGTGGATCTCTTTGTCCGAGATATCGGTGTTGGTCCGCCAGTCCTATTCTTGCATGGGAATCCGGATAGTGCCGATATCTGGAACGACGTGATCGTGCGTGTCAAGGGGCTGTTCCGATGTATTGCGATCGACCTGCCTGGCTTCGGGCGTTCCGGAGCAGCGCCTCACTTCGATTGCTCGTTCGCTAATCTCGGGCGCTTTACCGGGGAGGTGGTGACGGCCCTCCGGATCAGAGAGCCAATCACCATCGTGGCGCATGACTATGGTGGGGCCTTCGCGATGGCGTGGGCCGCGACCGAACCCGCGCGCGTGAGCCGATTGATCGTCATCAACCATCCGTTCTTCGTGGCTGACTACCCCTGGCATCTGTGGGCGAGGATTTGGCGGACGCCCTTGCTTGGAGAGCTGAGCATGCTGGCGATGGACTGGTGGCCCATGTTCTACAAGGCGTTGAAAACGGGATCCAAGAGGCTGTCCGATGAGAAGATACGGCAAGCGTATTCCTTCATAACCCCGGCCACCAAGAGCATGATCCTTCGGCTCTATCGCGCCGCGGACCCTGAGCAGTTCCGGCTCTGGCAGCCTCGGATGCTTCGGGCTACCGCGGCCATTCCCACACTTGTTCTCTGGGGCGAGCATGACCCGTACATCCCTTCATGGGTGGCAGAAAGATTCGGAACCTCGAACGTTATTCGCTTGCCTGACTGTGGCCACTGGGTGCCTGCAGAGACTCCAGAGCGGGTCGCAAGGGAATTGCTCAGGTTTGGTTCCGAGAGAGAGTCTCAACCAGGGGACCAGGAAGGAGGGCGCAGGTAGCAGGGCCGGAATTCAACACGGACTGGGCGACTCCCCTGCTGAGCTCGATCCTGGGGCCTCATAGTGATGAGATTCGGTGTGTGGTCCTTGCCCTTGACGGTGACGCTCACGTCGGCTCGGTGGGCCATCCGCGACTGCACAGGACCTTCAAACATGGCCTTCCGAACTCCAAGACCTCATGAGTGGGAAAAAGCTCTAACAGTTTTCGCCCCCGGAGAAACAGCATCATTCACCTCTGGGCGCACGCTCCACGCTACAGTAGTGACAAATCGCCTGAAGGTTGCGCTGCCCTCTCCCGTGCCGAGAAGGCAGCCGGTGAGCGTGCCGACAAGTCCGGGTGTCTTCGTCACTCGGATGGGGCGGAGGACGACACGCTACACTCCGATGACGGCACCGACATCCGCCACGTCTGGACACAGACGATACATACAATGAGTATAGTTGCAAAGATGCGGTGTCAAAGGCATTACCTCTTGGCGTTGTGGCATGACGCACCAGGGGGGAAAGCTTCTTCTGTTGCCTTTGTCGGCAACGGCATAGTCCTGCGGAGATGGACATGTGGGATTACACTGGATTCAGAACGACTTCCGTGCCGTCCTATCGGCACGCCCCTTGCCAAGGAAAACGGTTACAGGGGGAGAGGCTTAAATAGAATGGGGTCGTAGAATGGGATCGTGGGGATGAGGACCGTGACCAAGGGGAAAGCGGCTGTCGTGTTGATCGTCGAAGATGACCGGGAGATGCTGAGCCTTCTCTGCGATGAGTTCTGGAGTCCCGACTATCAAGTGCGGCAAGCGAGGGATGGTGACGAAGCTCTGCGCCTGGTGTTGGAGTCTATGCCGGATGTGATTCTCACCGATCTCCGCATGCCGGCTGGGGGGCCGGATTACATCAGCCGATTGCGGACGATCGCGCCCCAGTGTCCCATCGTCGTCATGACCGCCTTCGGTGACATGCAAGGAGAACAAGATGTCTTAAAAGCAGGGGCCGATGCCTATTTTAATAAGCCGGTGCGCATTGCGGAGTTAAAGGCCTGTGTGCAACGGCTGTTGGCCGCTAAGACCCATGATGTTGCTTCCGGGTTCCGGGACGAGCATCAAGGGCTGGGATGTGAAGGATGATGAAGGACGATCATGGTTGCGGAGCCTGACGTAAAAAGGCGGTGTCTTGTCAGACAGAGTTTATGATTCACTCAGCTCAGGAGGCCAGAGGGGTGGAATTTCCGGATGCAGAAACCGACGTGTCGTTTAGTGATCCCATCTTGCGCGCACGGCTTGAAGCTATTGCTCAACTGGCGAGCGGCTTGACCGATCGCGTCGCGGTCATGGATCGCCATTTCAACGTAGTTTACGCCAATGAGCCGGCCTGGGCCGTTGCCCCAGCGAAGCAGCTCGCTAAACAGTCTGAGGGGCAGCGGGCCAAGTGCTACGAAGCTTTCGCCCATCGATCTGATCCGTGCGGGACCTGTCCGGCGATCAAAGTGTTTGAAGCACCGGAAGTCCGCTCGATATCCTGCTCTGTCGGCGGAGACGGCACGGCATGCGGCATGTATCAGGCGTTTCCGCTGACCAGTGCGAGCCGCGAGGTGAGCTCGATGGTGGTGTTGTTTCGAAACCAAGGGGGGGTGACTCAGTCTTCTTCTGAGGTGGGGCAACGGTCGTCGGCGATGCCGGAGTCGTTGGGGGAGTTGATCGGCCGGAGCCCCGCTATGCAACGGCTTTTCGAGATGGCTCGGCTCGTCGCTGACAGTTCGGCAACGGTGCTGATCCATGGTGAGAGTGGAACGGGGAAGGAATTGCTCGCGAGAACCATTCATGCATTAAGCCGGAGGAGGGACAAGCCGTTCATTGTTGTGGATTGCGGCGCATTGCCGGAGACGTTGCTCGAAAGTGAGCTATTCGGCCATGTGAAGGGAGCCTTTACCGGGGCGGTGTCTAACAAACGTGGCCTCTTCGAGGAGGCCGATTCGGGAACGATCTTCCTCGACGAAATCGCCGATACGACGCCTGTGTTTCAGGCCAAGCTCTTGCGCGTCCTTCAAGAGGGGGAGATCAGGCCAGTCGGCGGCACCAGGCCGATCAAGGTTGATGTCAGGATCATTTCCGCGACGAACAAGGATTTGACGGAACTGGTGAAGGCCAAAGTGTTTCGACAAGACCTGTACTACCGACTGGCGGTGTTGCCTCTGTACATTCCGCCTTTGCGCGATCGGCGGGAGGATATTCCTCTGCTGGCAGAACACTTCATCGCCCGTTCGTGCCAACGGCACCATCAGCCGGTGCGGGCTTTGTCGGAAGAGGCCAAGCAGGCGTTAATGCGGGCTCCCTGGCTAGGAAATGTCAGGGAATTGCAACACTATATCGAGCGGGCTGTCGTAACAACCGCCGGAGAGACGATCACCTGCGACGATTTGTTGGTTCATGACGATACAGAGCATACAGACGATCTGCGAGCAGCAACGAGGGGAGCCATTGTGCAAACCGAGCGTACCAGGATTATTGAAGCGCTCAAGAGAACCGGTGGTAATCGTGTTAAAGCGGCCAAGTTGCTCAAAATCAGTCGAGCCAGCCTCTACAACAAACTCCGAGCCTACGAGATCGAATAGCCTGCTGTCCCTTCTTGCCTCTCTCGTCTTGATCATCCGTCCAAGAGGCCGGACGGCCGAAGTGATGGAATTGACGGCCTCCTCCTTGTAGTCCCTTCGAAACTGTCCAGCCGGCTAGATGGGGTGTGCGCGGAGGTCGTGCCCTTCCGCCTTTCCTCGTGTCTCGTCTTCACCGTGGGAGCGGAATGCCGAAAATCGAGAAGAAGCCAAGCGGCGGTACAGCGGCGGTACAAAGGTTGCTGAGTGACCGAGGAGTGCCGGTGGCTCCGCGGCTCGGTTCCTTATCGGCGTGCGGTGCAGGACTGTTGAGGATTCGGACCGGAAGAAGGAGAGGCGCGTGATCGATGAGAAGGAGACGGTGATTGTCGCCAGCGGGACGCCAAGGGAGGGAGTCACAGGTGAGAGTGACTCCCTCTTTTTTCTCGAAACCATTCAACCTGTTGATGGCTCTGGCCGGAGGGCGTGCATCAGCATCACCGGGATGAGGAGGCCATCATGATGAAGGGAGAAAAACGCATCCAGAGGGTTCACGTGTGGGCAGTCGCAATGTGCCTCGCCCTCGGCGCCTTTTCTGGTATTGAGGGAGAAGGCTTGACAGAGGAGGGAGGGACGGGCGGGAACATGGTAGTGTTCAGGGGCGGGTACATCCGTCTGGATAGCGGGCGGGGCAATGAGCTGTTTACCGATGTGAGAGGCGCCGGTGGTCTAAACGACAGCCGGAATGGGTGGTATGTGGGGGCATGGCTCGATCATGTGCTGTCCAAAGATGTCTGGGGATTGATGAATGATACCGCTGTAATCGGCGAAATTGGCTTGCAGTATAACCGGATTGTCTCGAAGGAAGTTTTGAATACAAGCAATCTTGGCCTCGTTGGTGGAAATCTTGGAGTGGTCCATACGACGCCGTCTCTCCAGGAATTGACCATGGTCACCATCACCGTTGCACCGAAAATCAGATTTATGCAGAGCAACCGCCTGAGTCCCTGGGTCATTCCCGGAGGGCTCGACATCCATGTGTTTAGCCCTCCGTCCAATGGGGCTCAATATCTCGATGTGGGCGTCCAATTCGGGGCGGGGGTGGATTATAACGTTTGGAAAGCGTTTCGAATCGGACTCGAGGCGAGATACCACTTGGCAGCCAATATGACCAACAGTATTACAAATAACTATATGCAGGTTGGTCCTTACCTCGGCATTTCGTTTTAAAGAGCAATGGTACCCATCATGGGTAGGAGTGAACCTGCCAGCCCTGCTTTTAGAGAGAGGGTCCATTGTTTCGGTCAACGTGGACGACCCTCTGGCTGTCGACCAAATTCGTCGAATATTTCATCTATGGACCGTCGGTCTCCCTGAGTCGAAAGAGGAAAGGATGGAAAGGCGGGAGACTACTTTCTATTACTGGAGAACCCAGGCTTTGGGCAGGCAGGGAAGATCGCTGTGCTCAAACAAGGGTTTGGCACAGAATCTGTTAGCGCCGGCTGGAAGGGACGAAAAAAAGACGAGAGGTGATCATGCTGACGGCCGGGAGCAGAGCCGAGCTGGAAGGGTGCCTTCTTACGGCAATTGAACGGGCCGATCTCACGTTTCTGCACCGACTGTACGGAGAGCAGAATGAGTTTGTTCGGCTTGAGCGATTCATTCCTCAGCCGGTGATCGAACAGTGTGTGCGTGAAGTCGAACTCTTGGAGGGCGACGTCCATCGAAATTACGTCCCCGGACATAAACAGGGCGGGAGCGTGAGTTATTACATGATCCGGCAGAAGGCGCCGGGAATTCTCGCCCTCTATCATTCGGAAGCGCTTCGGTCGTTCTTGAATCAATTGATCGGAGGAGAGCGTATCGAATGGTGTCCGGAGGACGATCCGCATTCCTGCGCCTTGTATTACTACACGAAACCGGGCGACCACATCGGTTTTCACTATGACACCTCTTATTACAAAGGTGCCCGCTATACGGTGTTGATTGGATTGGTGGAACAGTCCGAACACTGCCGGTTGGTGGCCCGCGTGCGCAAGGGAACGGCTCCGCCCGAGATCATCGAAACGCGCATTGCGATGGAACCGGGAACGATGGTGGTCTTCAACGGCGACAAGCTCTGGCACGCGGTGACGCCGTTGGGGGCCCATGGGCGGCGTGTGGTCCTCACGTTGCAGTACGTCACCGACCGACGGATGGGACCGTTGAACAAACTGTTTTCCAACATGAAGGATGCGTTTGCGTATTTCGGTCCCGCTGTGTTCATGCCATGGGGCAAATCGAGGTGATCAATGAGTCTTTCTGTGGCGATTTCCGAGGCGCAGACGAGTAACGCGCCAGCCTTGTTGCGCTGGCTGAGAATGGCAACCGCCTATTGGGTGGAAGCCGATGAGAAGGGGGCATTGTACGTGGCGGTGTTCGACAATTGGCCGCAATCGGCCGAGTTTATTTTTCGGCTGCTGTCGGAGGTGGAGGACTTGCGAAATGTCAGGATTGCGCTGGATGGGAAGCCGATTGCGGACCAGACCACCTTTTACAAGGAACTTTTCAACTCCTTACGCTCCCACACGTTCTGATGAGGAGTGTTGCTAGGAGGCAGGAACGATCGTCCCGACGACCCTTCCTTCGCTGACCATGACGGGTCACCATTGCGCGGTGTTTCCCACGGCCTCCTTGGCTTATATGTGATCGTGGTTTCAGATCGTTTTCGATCTGGGTGTCAAGTCGGCGCCTCTCTTGCGATCCCTTGCGACGCCAGCTTTTGAGCATCAGCGACATCGACTAGTTGATGCCGTCTATTTAGCTATTAGATGGCCCCCGGGCCGTGATCAGATCTCAACGTGAGCGGCGTCTCTTCGCGCGCACACCATTTTTCTGGAACGTGGAATGAGCGGGGAGTCCGACGGAGAGGGCTTGTCGTTTCGTGTGGCTACTCCTGCAGGGTGTTGTGGGAGTCCAGGTGAAAGAGGAGCCTGATGGCCACGAATCATCCGTCCCGAATTGCCTCACTGTTTCCATCTGAGCGTCTATCGGACTAGACAGTTTAACTATTTGAAAGAACAAGGCGGCTTCTGATGGCGCTCGTGGGTGTCCAATCCTGTGGAACCTTGGGACTTGGCTGCAGGAGAAGCCCGCATCTGGCGGGCAGTCGGGGATTTCTATGCAGATGCCCATGTTTTCAGGGGATTCTGCCCAGTGGCTTCTATGCGAGACGCTCGGCATATCAGTTGCTTGCTACGACGGGTAGCTGGTGAAGGTTTGGGTGATTTTGGACCGGCCTCCGAATGACCCATTCCTTCGTGAGAAGGACCCTTCACCAGCTCCTTTCCTCGATGACGTAGAGGCCGGGGTCGTAGAGGAGGCCGGGATCCTTAATAACGGAAAAGACAAGGATCTGCGGAGATGGATGAACATGCCGCGGAGGATGGTTGTGTGATTGTTCAACATTCCGCCCCAAGGGCGGGCAACGGAGGAGGAGGCCGCGTTATGACGTCAAGGAGATATGAACCGCGCCGCTGGCGGGAAAGGAGCAGGACGGTGCTGTTCCGTAGCCTGCTGTTGGCGGCCAGTATGAACCTAGTGATTTCGTCGCAGGTACTGGCAGCAGAGGGACTTCACAGGGCACATAGCAGTGGCGGGGAGGGGGCGGCGAAGGCGGAACAGGTGATTTATCGAGAAGGGGGGAGTGTCCTGCATGACCGTATGATGGAGGAGGTGAAGCGGCAGCAGGAGTACGTGAGGCAGAAAGGAGGCTATGCCACGGGTGCCAACAACCACATGATGCAGCAAGGTGTGTTGTTGGTCGCTGACGATCCGAGCAAGGTCACTGTCGGGAGCGGGTTTCGGTGTCCGGCGAACGCTCCAGTGAAGGAATATCACGTCTCGGCCATTAATATCGAAATTACCTTGAATCGGTTCCTCGACTTTTTTCCTGGCTACATGTATGTGCTGACGGAAAACGTCGAAAAAGCCAGGGCTGAGGAAGCTGCGAATCGGGAGGCACGGGAGAGGGAAAACGATCCGGGCGCTGTGTCCAATGGCTTGCAAGGCGACATCATTCAGCCGCTTGTGATTCGGGCCAACCAGGGTGACTGTCTTAAATTGACACTCCACAACGAGCTTGATGGCGAGCCGACGAACCTCGTGATCAACGGCTCATCGATGGTGGTGAGCGCCACAGGCAAACCGGCGACTCCTTCAAATCCGGAGACGACGGTGCCGCCCGGCGGTCAACAGCAGTTTGAATGGTACATCAAGCCGGACACGCAGGAAGGCGCGCGCTTTTTCCGTTCCCATGCGTCGCGCGAGCAATTTAATCTTGGGTTGATCGGGATGCTGGTTGTTGAGCCACGAGGGGCACGGTATTTGAGCCCCTTCGATGGAAAGCCAATGTCGAGCGGCTGGATGGCGATGATCGAAGATCCCAATGGCCCGGATTTCCGAGAATTCGCCATTTTCTATCATGAGGCTGGCGACGAAGCGTTCCGTCTGCTGAACAAGAAAGGCGAGATGTTGCCGCAACGGGATCCGCACACCGATTCCTATCGGCCGGGAGCCCGCTTGCTCAACTATCGCAGCGAACCCCATGGGACCCGCATTGAGCTGCAGGCTCATATGGGCTTCTATGGTGATGAGTCGATGGCCTATGGGTCCTATACGTTTGGTGATCCGGCCACGACAATTCCCCGGTCGTATCTGGGGGATCCAGCCAAGTTTCGCATGGCGGGTGGGTCGGAGATCGTCCATTCCCATCATCTGCACGGCGGGTCGATCCGGTGGCCGCGTCAGCCCGGTGTCAGCAATTTGGACTTTGCGGTGTCCAAGAACGGGCCCGTGAAGTTCCCGTTGATTAGTGATCCGTCTGACCGTGTGGATGTCCAGTCCATCGGACCGACAGAGGTCTATGATCAGGTGATCGAAGGAGGATCGGGTGGCCTTCAAGCACTCGCGGGCGAATTCGTGTTCCATTGTCATATTCCGCAACATTATGTGACCGGCATGTGGGGGTTCTGGCGCGTCTATAACACGTTGCAGGTTCCAGGTTATCAGACCGATGTGATGAAGCCCCTTGCGGAATTGCCGGATCGGGTTGGTCGCATGAAGCCAGGGGTGCCCAGCGACAAGCTTGTCGGCACCACGGTCGATTGGTATGGCGGGAAGAAATTTGTCATTACCAAGGATAAGACAGACTGGAAAGCCAATCCGGCTCAGGTGTCGATCAAGGACTGGGTGGAGATGCAGTTGCCGCCGCAGGGCAAACCCGGTCACAAGAATACGGAGAAGGAACAGACGCTGGCTTATGATGCCACGGTGGTGGATTGGGTTTGGAACGGAACCAAGGCATTAAGTGAGCCGGAGACCACTTATGAATGGGTCAACTACAAGTCGCCGACGCCGGGCCAACGTATCGAGGTCCTATTTGACCCACGCAGCGGCAAGGTGGCCTGGCCGTGGCTGAGGCCGCATCTGGGGCGTCGAGCACCCTTCTCGCCTAGCCACAATGGTGCGCCCTGGCTGGAGCCGATCCATCGTCGGGATGATGGAAGCAACTCCACCGAGCCAGCCAAACCGGGTGAGAATGGACCATGGAGTCTGTGTCCTGAGGGGGCACCAGTGAAGGAGTTCAATATCCACGCGATCACGCTCCCCATCACCCTCAAGCGGGCGACGGCCAAGACGCCGGCTATTGTCGATCCGGACGGGTTGCTGTATGTGTTGCACGAAGAGGAAGAAGAAGTCAGAAAGAACCCTGCCAAGCAGATACCGTTAGTCATTCGAGGAAACGTGCAGGATTGCATTGACATCATCTATTCCAGTGAGTTGAAAGACGATCAGCGGCAAGGATTCTCCAGCAAAACGAACCTGCATCCGCATATGTTCCAGTTCGACACGCAGGCATCTGACGGGCCTATCATCGGATTCTCCTATGAGATGTCGCTGCGTCCGTTCACGATCTTGAAAGATGACCATCCTGGCAAGGGGATGCCAGTGCCGATGAATACGACCATTGAAGCTGATGTGCCGAAAGGTGCTACCAGCATCAAGGTGAAAGACGCTTCTCGCTACCATGTCAAGACGGAGCTGGGCGTTGGGATGGATGAAGTGGGTCGGTTTGAAGCGGCGCGCATCAGCAAGATCGAAGGCAACACCATCACTTTCGAGCGTCCGCTGAAGTTTCATCATAAAAAAGGAGAAATTGTCTCGGTCGAGTGGATTCGCGAACGGTGGTACGTGGATGCTGACTTCGGCACGACCTACTGGCATGACCATGTGTTTGGGTTGGACGGATGGGGTCACGGATTCTACGCCACCTTTATCGCCGAGCCACCACGGTCCACGTATCATGATCCTGTGACAGGCAAGGAGATCCGAAGCGGGCCGATAGCCGATATCCATACGACGGAGGCGGTGTCCGCGCATATTACCG